>NZ_JAACGC010000072.1:0-20293 GCF_029237385.1 Aeromonas sp. 1HA1 | reverse complement strand
GCCGCACGATGAAGAGCAAAAGTTAGCATGATCGTTACCATGTTCGGGAGTCACATAGGAGATCAGATCCTGGAAATCGGGAAAAGTGCCAATCAGTTCACAATATTTGTGTATAAGAGTCAGCATGGAGGTTGTGATGGAGATTAACGAGATCCGGCCGGGAATGACCTGTCTGACCCGGGAAGGGACTGCCTATGTGCTGGAGGTGGTCAGGCAGAGTCTGCTGGTGTTGCTGCAACGGGAGTATGAAACCATACCTGTGCAGGTGCGCAGCGACGAGATCCTGGCTCCTCTCTCGCTGTGATGTACCTGGAGGCAAGCAGTCATGGCCGCTTTTTGGCTCAGCAGAGGGTCATGAGAAGCCGTGACGCCCCGGTTTAAAAGGGAATGAGGAATAGCAGCTCGGCCAGGTCGGGCTGCCATTGCCACTCCCGCATCTTTACCCGCCCGCCGATCACGGGCACCCCCTCTTGCTGCAATCGCCCCGTCTGCAGCGCAAAGCCTGTCGACCCTTTTGGCAGTGAAATGGTGCCGCCTGCACCTAGCACGCGATGCCAGGGCAGCACCTTGTCCGTTTCCCGCAGCACCTTGCCTACCAGCCGGGCCCGACCGGGTAGTCCCGCCAGATCTGCCACCTGACCATAGCTGACCACCTTGCCGGCCGGGATCAGGGCGAGGATCGCCTCGATGCGGGCGATTTTGTTCAGTGGGGCAGGGGCTGGCTCCATTCTCATCGGTCATGACTCATCAGAAACAACAGAAGCGCCATTGTGGCGCTTCTGTTGTGGCGGTGACAACCGCTTCAACCAAAGGTCTGGCTGAGCCCCTTGAGCTGCCTGGCTCGCTCCAGTAGCTCCTGACTCGAGTTGTCGACCTCCTGCATCTTCTGGCTGTTGGCGTGGGAGTATTGGGAGATCTGGTTGATGTTGCGGCTGATCTCCTCTACCACCGCCTGCTGCTGCTCGGCGGCGGCGGCTATCTGGGTGGAGTGTTCCGTGACCAGCTCTATCTCTTCCAGCACTGAGAGCAGGCTGCTGGCGCCCTGGCGGGTCATCTCGGCGCACTCCCGGGTCTGTTGCAGATTCTCCTGCATCATCCCCTTCCAGCGTCCCAGGGTGTGCAGGATCTGATGTATGCTGCCCTGGATCTGCTCGGTTGCCTTGTGGGTGCGAGTCGACAGGGTGCGCACCTCGTCGGCCACCACAGCAAAGCCGCGGCCCTGCTCACCGGCCCGCGCTGCCTCGATGGCTGCGTTGAGGGCCAGCAGGTTGGTCTGGTCGGCTATGCCCTGGATCTCGCCCATCACGCTGCCGATCCGCTCCGATTCGCTGGCCAGCTCCACCGCCGAGTTGAACGCCAGCTCCGCCTGTTTGGCGAGCTGCTCGATGCGTTGTTCTGTCTGGCTCAGCTGTTGGTTGGTGTGTTCGCAGCGGCTGCGAGCCTCGTTGACCTGACCGTTGGAGTCCTGAATGTTGTGGGCGATCTCGTGGGCCGTGCTGGCCATCTGGGTCATGGCGGCAGCCATCTGCTGGGTCTGGGCATTCTGCTCGTTGATGTCTAGGCAGGCCTGATGGGATGCCTGTTTCAGGTTGGTGGCCAGGGTCTGCAGGGGGTGGGTTGCATCGTTGACCCGGCCCAGCACGGTACGGATGCGGGCCTGCAGCATCTTGATGTGAAAGTCGGCGATGGCGCCGGGGCCGTCGCCCGAGTAAACCAGCCGGGTCAGGCTGTCGTATTCGCGGCCGAGCTGCTGCAGATAGAGCGGCAGCGCAAAGAGCTCGCGCCAGTAAGCGCCACCTATGAGCAGCAGGGGCAGCAGCATCAGCAGGGCTGCCATGGCGCCCTTGCTGACAAAGGCCCAGCCGAGCAAGCCGAGCAACAGCAGGCCCAGCACCGGCAGGCGTACGTGGCTGAAGGAGGGAAAGCTGTTGGTCGAGCCGCGCTCCGCCTTGAGCAGAGCCTGATAGGTCTGGTTAGCGACTCGCTTGAGCTGGGGTTCCGGTTTGCAGCGTACCGACTGGTAACCGCTGACTATGCCCCCCTCGTAGATGGGGGTCACATAGGCGTCGACCCAGTAGTAACGGCCATCCTTGCAGCGGTTCTTCACCATGCCGCGCCAGGGCTTGCCCTCCTTGAGGCGAGCCCACAGATCGGCAAAAGCGGCCTTGGGCATGTCGGGGTGTCGCACCAGGTTGTGGTTGTGGCCGACCAGTTCTTCAACGGGGTAGCCAGCGATGCGGCAGAAGGCGGGGTTGGCATAGGTGATCACCCCGCGCAGATCCGTGGTGGAAACCAGTTGTTCGTCGGCAGGAAACTCCACTTCGCTGTCCAGGGTATGGGCGTCTCTGCGGGCCATAGGAATACGCTCCGATGTTCTTGTTGATAATTTTGTCGTTGTTATTGTGGCAGATCTGGGTGTGGTTGCAGGTGCTTGCCAGGGGGTGCCAGATTGGCTTCATTAGGGGCTGAATTTTGCCAACAATGGTGGATGAATGGTAGGGGTAAGTTGGTTTTTTGTTGGTGGATGGTAAAAAAGGCGACCGAAAGGTCGCCAGATAGGAAGGTAATACTACTTCTGTGGCACTCGGTAACCCACCTGTAGCTGGTCGAGGATCTGCAGCTGACCCGGCAGGCGGGCGGCGAAGTGCTCCCACGCCTTGCTGGCAGGATCGCTCCAGGCCACCTCGGCGGTGGCCAGCATGCGCGGGAACATCATATAGTCGAGGCAGTCACGAGAGGTCACCAGTTCCGACCATAAGGGGCTCAGCACCCCCAGGATGTTATCGTTGGCATGGAAATCGGTTGGCGCAGGGTCACACGAGTAGACCTGCTCCAGATTGAGGGTGCCCGCCCAGTAGAGGCCGGGTTCGCCGGGATCCTGGTTCCAGGCCAGATCCAGATAGAGGTGCTGGGCTGGTGCCATCACCACGGGATACCCCGCCGCAGCGGCATCCAGCCCTGCCTGGAAGCTGGTCCAGGCAAAGATGGTGGCATCCCGGCTCACCTTGTCGCCGTGCAATATCTCCTCCCAGCCCAGCATCCGCTTGCCCTTGCCCGCCAGATATTGCTGGCAGTGGCGCAGCAGGTGGCCCTGCAGCTCACGGCAATCCTGATACCCCTCTTGTTGCATCAGCTGCTGGCAGGCCGGGCTGCCGGTCCAGACCCCGGTCGGCACTTCGTCACCCCCCATGTGGATCTGCGGATCGGGGAATAGCTCGCACACCTCGTCCAGCACCGCTTCCAGAAAACGGTAGGTGCCGGGCAGGGCGGGATTGAGCACGTTGTCGTCGAAATATTGCACCGAGCGGTAGCGGGAGCGATCAGCCTCTTCCACTAGCAGCTCCGGCAGCGCCTTGATGGCGGCGTGGCAGTGGCCCGGAATGTCGATCTCGGGAATGACGGTGATGCCGAGCTCACTGGCATAGCTCACCAGCTCCTTCACCTCGCTCTGGGTGTAGTAGCCGCCATAGGGCTCGGGGCCGCCGCTGAGCTGGGGCCCCACAGGCAGATCGTGGCCGCGCCAGGCGGCTAGCTCGGTCAACTGCGGGAAGGCCCTGATCTCGAGCCGCCACCCCTCGTCATCGGTCAGGTGCCAGTGGAAGCGGTTGAACTTGTAGAGGCTCATCAGCTTGAGCAGGCGCTTGAGGGTGGCCAGGGTGTGAAAGTGGCGGGCACAGTCGAGGAAGATACCGCGAAAACCAAAGCGGGGGGCATCGACCAGCTCGATGCAGGGCAGGCTCTCCCCATGTTGCAGATACCACTGTGCCAGGCTCACCAGACCGTGGCGCCAGCCAGCCTCGCCAGCTGCGGCTATGGTCACCCCTTCCGGCGTGATGGTGAGGCGATAGGCCTCGCTAGCCAGGGGCTCCTCGAGCAGCCGGATCTCCCCATCATGATCCTGTTCCAGCGCGAGCCCGGTCAGCTCGTTGAAATGGTCCAGCAGGGTGGTAAGCGACCCGGGCCCGCTGACATGGGCCCGCTCTGCCAGCCGGAAGTTGCCCTCCAGCAGCACCCGCTGATCCGGCTGGGGCACTATGCCAGCGAGGGGCTCGACCTTGGGCAGGTCCGGGGCGTTGGGCCCGCTTGGCGGCAGGCCAAGATCCTCATCGGCCAGCACCACCGGCATCAGCTGGGGGCCTGTGCTGGCCTCGGGCAGGCTCAGGAAGAAACCGCGTGGCATGTCGGAGATCTTTTTGATGGGGGTGTTGCGACAGCAAAAACGCAGCTCCCGTTGCCCTTCCGCCGGGATCAGCACCTTGTAGCTGCCGCTCTGGCGTTCCAGTCTGGCGCCCTCGAGGGAGGCGGGATCTATGTGACGCGCCAGGCAGAAGTGGAGCTTCCAGTGGGCTGCCGGCAGCTGGCTCAGGCTAAAGCGGAACCAGACGTCCTCGCCATCGTGCCGCTCAACCTGGGTGTGGATCAGGGGTGCAGACATGCAAATTCCTCTGAGGGAGTTAAGGGAACAAACAGGGCGATCATCTCCTTGTGGTACTGGTCAACGTGGGGAGGGATCCTGAGTGCGGAGATGGGCGCCCCCTGAAGCGGGCAGAGGGGGATCCTGTCCCCGCCTGCGGGCAGATCGAATGGGACAAGGCTCAGCAGTGCAGACATGGGAACGCCTCCGACTTGGCAAACAGGATGGCCCCCTCCAGTGCATCGGCTTGCGGGGGAACGAGGTTAACGTGCGCCAGCCGGGGGGCGAGGCGCATGCCGATGCCGCCGAGCAGGACAATCTGGCTGGCTCCCAGCTGCTGCATCCCCTCCAGCAGGGTATGCAGCTGGGTGCAGGTTTCGTCCAGCAGCTGGTTGGCGAGATCGTCGCCATCGCTGGCGGCATCGAACACCCAGGGGGCAAAGTGACCATAGTCTGCCGGAATGGCGCGGGCGGCCCAGCGCACCACTTCCGCCTGATCCCGCTTGAAGTGATCGAGCAAGCGGATGGCGAGCGTGCTGGGGGGCAGGATGCCGTCATGGCAGAGCAGGGATTGCTGGATGGCACGCAGCCCCAGCCAGGCGCCGCTGCCCAGATCCGAGATGGGGAAGCCGCGACCGGAGCAGGTGTGAAGCTGGCCGTGGCGATAGATGAGCCCGGCCGAGCCGGTACCGGCGATGAGGATGGCCCCCTCCTCGCCGCCAAAGGCGCCCAGACAGGCACCGAAGGCATCGGAGGTGAGCCGCACGCTCGCAAAAGGGAACGGCATGGCGAGCATGGCGTGGTAGCAGTCGGCCAGCTCGGCGGAGGCGAGTGCCAGCCCGACCCCCATCAGCTGTTCGCTCTCGATGCCGAGCCCGGCAGTGATCCGGGCGCTGGCGATGGCAGCCAGCACATTGGCGTGAGCGACCTCTATGCCCAGCTCCAGATTGGATCCGGCGGCGCGCCCCTCGCCGAGCAGCTTGCCCGTCCGATCCCGAATGCGGGCGCGGGTGTGGGTGCCCCCGCCATCGACCCCGACCCAGAACTCAATCATGGTGACCTCCCTGCTCATTTTGATTACCCAGGGCACTCTGCCAGCTGATGGCCAGGGCAAACCGGACTGCATGGAGGATCCGCTGTTCTTCCCTGTGCCAGTTATGATCGAGCCGATTCCTGTACATCTCAATCATGGTGACCTCCCTGCTCATTTCGATCACCCAGGGCACTCTGCCAGCTGATGGCCAGGGCAAACCAGGCGGCGTGGGGGATCCACTGCTCGCCCCAGCGCCAGTTCTGATCCAGCCGATCCTTGTACTCCTGCGGGATAAAGGCCACCTCATGTTCGTCATCGAACCCGGCGGTGATGCCGTTGCAGATACCCCCCTGCGCATTGGGATACCCGGCGGTATAGGTGGGGTTGTTGATGCCGTGGCCCGCCAGCATGCAGGCGTTGAACGGGTTTTGCCCGAGGATCCAGTCGAGCTGGCGCTGGCCGTAAGTGTTCAGTGGCTGGCTCTGGCGGGGGAAGTGGTGGGCGCCAGCAAACGCCATGGTCGCCAGCGACGCGAGGCGGGCGTTCTCCCCCTGCCACCAGTATCCCGATTCGTTGTGGTGAGGCATAAAAAAGCTGATGCGCGGCGCTTCATCCACCCCTTTGACATATTGGCGGGCGAGGGAGAAGGGGTTGCCCGCCCGGGCGCACAGCGCCAGCTCGGCGGCCAGTGCCTGTTCCACCACTGTTTGCACCCGGGCCTTGCGCCCCTGATCTGGCTCTACGCCTAAATATTCCAGCAGCGCCAGCACCGGCAGGCCCGCTTCGGCGGCATGATAGTAGGGGCGCGAGCCATCCTCGTTGGCCGACCAGTAGTGACCAAGCTCCGGATGGATGCGCTGGCGGGCGCAGAGTTTGCTGGCTCGGGCTCTTGCTTCGGCCAGCCACTCGGCGCCGAAGGTGCGGGTCAGCTCCACCGCCGCCAACAGGGCGCAGTAGTCGTCGATGATGTTCTCGACCCCGTCATCGAGATAGGCGAGGTTGTGCTCACGCAGGTGCTGGTAGCCGCGGCTGGCCGCCTCGGCGTAGCGGCTGGCATCGACGTCGCCGCTGACGCTCTCGCGGGCGGCGCGGGCCAGCGCGGCGATGGCCATGCCGCCCCCTTGGCGAAAACCCGCCTGCCAGTTGGCGGACTTGATCCCCTGCTGGGTGGCATAGGCGCACAGCTCGCGCTGGGCGGGATCCTTGCTCCACTGGTCGAACAGGGTCATGAAGAAGAAGCCCGACTCATCCTGCATCCGGCAGAGGAAATCGGCGCCGTGCAGCGCTTCGTCATTGAGTCGCTTGCAGAGGTTCACCCCGTCGATATCGCGGCGCGGAGCCAGCAGTTCCCGGCACTTGAGCAGGGCCCACACCACCATGGGGGTCTGCTGGGGATTGAGGTAGTTGGCGTAGGAGAGGTGGCTCAAGTACTTGCTCATGTCGCCACTGGCATCGAACCAGCCGCCGTGCACATCTTTGTGCTGGTCGGTGCCAAACAGGCGGGCGCTGCGGTCGGCCCGATCGAAGGTGCCGCTGGCGCGCTGCCCCTTGAAGTAGTGAATGACGTCGGAGAGGCAACGGCTGGCCAGCAGATCCTGGCCGATGGCAAAGCGGGTCGAGCGGACAATGCCTTGGGCAGTGATTGCCTCCAGCCGGTAATGACCGGGCTCCTTGAATGCGGAGAAGTCGGCACGCCAGTAAGCGCGGCCCTGCCAGCCGGGGACGCCCCCGGCTGCTTGCAGCGGGGTTTCAAACAGGATCTGGCCATCATAGAGGCGTTGCAGCCTGACATAGCCGCCGAGATCATGGGCGTGGGAGGTTTGCAACAGGGCGACCTTGTGCCCATCGCACTCGTAGCCCACCTGATTGATCAAGAGTTCCATCAAGGTATTACTCCTGTGGTTCACCGACGGACGGTGAGGCACATAACGGGGCTGTGGTCACCCCCTATCTAGGCCATGGCCGGACAGTGCTGTCCGGCCGGTCTAAGGCTCACCCTCACTCGTAGAGGTAGCAGCGCACGAAGTGATTGTCGGCAAGCTTGGTGATGGCAGGCAGGCTCTCCTTGCAGCGGGGCATCGCCTGATGGCAGCGCCCGGCAAAGGGGCAACCGCAGGACTCCGGTGTCCAGAGCGGGATCTCCCCCTTGCGGCCACCCTCCAGCTCGGCGTGGATGCTCTTCTCGGGGTCGGGTACCGCCGAGATGAGCAGCTGGGTGTAGGGGTGCTGCGGGTGGTGCAGGATCTCGTCCACCTCGCCCCACTCCACCATGTGGCCCACGTACATCACCGCCAGATCTTCCGCCACATAGCGGGCGGTGGCGATGTCGTGGGTGATGTAGAGCATGGAGACCCCCAGTTCGTTCTTCATCTGTTCCATCAGGTTGAGGATGCCGATGCGAATGGAGACGTCGAGCATGGAGGTCGGCTCGTCCGCCAGTACCACTTGCGCCTCTACCGCCAGATTGCGGGCGATGTTGACCCGCTGGCGCTGGCCGCCAGAGAGCTGGTGGGGGTACTTGGCTGCGGTCGCCTTGGCGGGAGTGAGGCCGACTTTCTCCAGCAGGGCATGGACCATGTCGGGCAGATCTTTTTTGTCGATCACCTTGCTGTGCAGCAACAGGGGGCGGGCGATGTGGTGATAGATGGTGTGGGTCGGGTTGAGCGAACCGAACGGATCTTGCCACACCATCTGCACGCTCTGGCGATAGTCCAGCAGGGCTGTGCCCTTGTTGAACTCCTCCAGATCCCGGCCGCGATAGAGAATGCGCCCGGCACTGAGCTTGTACATCTTGGCGATGATCTTGGCGATGGTACTCTTGCCGGAGCCGGACTCCCCGACCACTGCCAGGGCGCGGCCCCGGTGCAGATTGAAGGTGATGTCGGAGAGCGCCCGCATCTTGCCACTCTTGATGGCATTGGAGTTGATGGGGAAGTCCTTGTAGAGGTGCTGGACTTCGATGATGGGTGCATCGGTGTTGGCGATTTGCATGACAGACATCCTTAACAGCCAGCGGCCTTGTCCAGATAGATCACGGAATCTTGTTGCAGCCCCTGCTCTTCATAGAGGTGGCAGGCGGTCTGTTGACCGGGGCGGATCTCGGTGAGGACTGTGTACTCCTGACGGCAGCGCGCGTGCACCTTGCCGCAACGGGCCTGAAAGCGGCAGCCGACCGGCACCTCCAGCAGGTTGAGCGGGGTGCCCGGGATCCCCTCCAGCACGGTTTTCGGTCCGTGCAGGGGCGGGAAGGAGTTGCCTAACCCCTTGGTATAGGGGTGCAGCGGCGCAGTCAAAATAGCTTTGGAGGGGGCGACCTCTATCAGTTCACCGGCATACATGATGCCGATGCGATCGCAGAACTCCACCATCAAGGAGAGGTCGTGGGTGATGAACAGAATGGAGAAGTTGAACTGCTCTTTCAGGGCGTAGACCTTCTGCAGGATCTCTCGCTGTACCACCACGTCGAGCGCCGTGGTGGGCTCATCCATGATCAGCAGCTCGGGGTTGAGCGCCATGGCGATGGCGATCACCAGCCGCTGGCGCATGCCGCCGGAGAACTGGTGCGGGTAATCCTTGAGCCGGCTCGGGTGTATGTCGACTATCTCCAGCAGCACCTGGGCGCGCTTGATCGCATCAACGCGGGTCATGCCGGGGGTGTGGGCCAGCAGCACGTCGCAGAACTGCTCCTCCATCCGCAGTACCGGGTTCAGGGCGTTCATGGCGGATTGGAACACCACCGAGACCTGTTGCCAGCGGTAGGAGCGCAACCGCTCCTCGTTGTAGTGGAGGATGTTCTCCCCCTTGAACAGGATCTCGCCACCGCTGATGTAAGCGGGCGGCTTGTGCAGTCGGGCCACCGAGAAGGCGACGGTGGACTTGCCGCAGCCCGACTCACCGGCGAGACCGAAGATCTCGCCCTGTCTGATATCGAAGCTCACCGAATTGACGGCGCGCACGTCGCCATTTTCGGTGATGTAGTCGACGCAAAGATTGCGTACTGACAGCAGGGGATGCTTGTTCATGCTGTCTTCTCCTGTGCGGCACAGAGCGGTGTTGCGACCGGAGCGGCCAGTTTATTCCAGCGATTGAGCCCTTTGTGGGAGCGCAGCTGCGGGTTGGCTATCTCGTCGATGGCGAAGTTGAGCAGGGCCAGGCCCGCACCCAGGGTGGCGATGGCGAAGCAGGGGGCCAGGATCTCCCACCAGGCGCCGACCAAGATGGCGCTGGAGGTCTGGGCGTTGTAGAGCATGATGCCCCAGCTCACCACGGTCGGGTCGCCGAGACCCAAGAACTCCAGGGTTGCTTCGGTGACGATGGCGTAGATGATGGAGCCGATGAAACTCACCCCTATGATGGAGATGAGGTTGGGCAGTATCTCCACCAGAATGATGCGCCAGGCCGGCTCCCCCAGCACTTCGGCGGCGATGACGAACTCTTTTTCGCGCAGTGCCAGGGTCTGGGCACGGATGACCCGCGCGCCATAGGCCCAGGAGGTCAAGCCTATTATCACGGCAATCACCGTCGGCGACGCCTCCCCGATAAAGCTCGCCAATACCAGTAGCAAGGGGAGGTTGGGGATCACCAGCACCACGTTCATCAGGAAGGTGAGGCACTCATCCACCAGACCGCCGAAGTAACCGGCGGTGATGCCGATGGCGACCGCCAGGGTACAGACCAGCAGACCCGCGCTGAAGCCGACCAACAGCGAGATACGGGCGCCATTGGTGAACTGGGCCCAGATGTCGTGACCCATGCGGGTGGACCCCATCACGAACTCGGCACTGGGCGGCTGGTGGGGGCGAGCCACCCGTTTGGTCGGCTCGTTGCTGGCCAGGATCGGGGCAAAGATGGCCATCAGCACGAAGGCAACCACGATGGCGAGGCCACAGGCGGCTTTGCGGTTGCCCAACAAGATCTTGAGGATGGTGGGCATACGCATCTTGTTGTCCGGTAACAGCATGTTGAGCATGGTTGGCATATGCATCTTATTTGCCTCCTTTACGCAGACGGGGATCCAGGAAGACGTAGAGCATGTCGGCCAGGAAGTTGAAGCTGAGCATGGTGATGGTCATGATGAGCAGCTGCCCCTGAATGAGCGGGTAGTCGCGGGCCAGTATGCCCTGATAGAGGGTCAGACCCAGGCCGGGATAGTTGAAGATCACCTCTGTGATGAGGGAGCCGCCGATGACGAAGCCGAGCGCCATGGAGAGGGCGGTGACGCTCGGCAGTATGGCGTTGCGGGCGCCGTAGTTGAAGATCACCCGGTTGCTGGAGAGTCCCTTGGCCTTGGCCATGGTGATGTAATCCTCCCCCAGCAGGTTGATCATGTTGTTGCGCATGGTGATGAGAAAGCCCCCCACCTGCACCATGGACAGCGTCAGCACCGGCATGATGGCGTGGGTCAGGATGCTCTTGATGTGCTCCCAGCCCCAGTCAGCCGGAATTTCCGGGCTGTAGGCGTAGCCGATGGGCAGCCACTCCAGGCTGACCCCGAACAGGAACAGGGCGAGCAGGGAGACCACCACCGGCGGGATGGCCTGCATCACTAGCGTGAGCGGGGAGAGAATGCTGTCCATCCGGCCGCCGCGGTGCCAGGCGGCGAAGATGCCGACGATGGAACCGATGGAGAAGCTCAGTATGGTGGAGGTGCCCACCAGAAACAGGGTCCAGCCGATGGCGCGGCCCAGCACGTCAGAGACCTGCTGCGGGTAGAAACGCACCGAGGTGCCGAGATCCCAGGTGAAGACACTCTTCACATAGGTGAGAAATTGGGTGCCGATGGGGCCGTCGACAAAACCGAAGGTGGCCTTGAGGGCCTCCAGGGCGGCGGGTTCCATCATGGCGCCAGCGCGGGCAAACATGACGGAGACAGGATCCCCCGGCATGGCTCTGGGGAGCAGGAAGTTAATGGTGGCGGCGACCAGGAAGGCGACCAGATAGAAGGAGAAACGTCTCAGTATAAATCCCATGGTAAATCCTTTTACTGCAAGCCTGCCCCGCGTCGGGCAAAGCTCCCCCAACCCCGTACGATCCGGGGGGATGGAAGAGATGGCGGGGAAAATGGCCCCCCGCAGGGGGCCGGGATTGTTTAGCTGTTGGGCTTGAGAGACAACACGTGCAGCAGACGCTCAGGGGTGTCCGGGTGGAGCTGAGGTTTGGCTACCGGGTTATCAGCGCTGAACCAGCCGTGGAAACGCTTGGTACTGTATTCGTACCAGGTCGGGTTGTTGAAGACCGGAATGATGGTCTGGTTGGCGCCAACACGATCCTGGATGGCGAACATGATCTCCTTCTGCCTGGCCGCATCGGCGGTCTGGGTGAAGTCGTCGATCAGCTTGTCGAGCTCGGGATCCTTGTAGCGGGGCGCTGCAAAGCGGTTGCCACGCTCGCCCATGTTGCGGGAGTGGAACGCGGTCTCGAAGTACTTGTGCGGGTTGGCTCCGGCAAAGTAGCCCTGCAGCGCCACATCAAAGTCGCCAGTGATGAGGTTCTCGGTCCAGACGGTCGCTTCCGGGGTGGCGGTCTTGGCGTTCAGACCGAGGGCCTGCAAGCCTTCGACCCCGATTTGGGCAGTGTTGACCCAGTCGGTCCAGCCGTTCGGTACCAGCACCTTGAACGTGATTTTCTGGCAGGTCGGAGTGTCGAGGAATTTGTCGCCGTCACAGTCCTTGTAGCCGGCCTGTTTCAGCAGGGCCTTGGCACCTTCCAGATCGAACTTGTTGAACTGGCCGTATTTCTTCTCGACTTCCGGGTTGTCCCAGGAGGCGAACGCCTTGCCGAGGCCTGATGGATATTCGTTGACGGTCGGGTAGCCGTAGCCGGCGATGTCCACCATGGACTGTCTGTCCATCGCCATGGAGAAGGCGCGGCGGAAGTTGATGTCGTTGAAGGCTTCGTTATTGCCCGGGTTCTTGGTCTGGAAGTTGACGTTGAACGCCACGGTGCCGGAGGCTGGGAACCAGTACTTGTTGTTCTTCGGATCGTTGCCGACGTAGAGGCGCTCGATATCCGGTACAAAGGAGCCGAACCAGTCCACGTCACCCTTCATCACGGCGGCCAGCACCTGATCGTTGGTGGCCATCTGCGGCATGCGCAGGCAGTCGATGGCGAGGTTGGCGGTATCCCAGTAGTGCGGGTTGCGGCACTGGGTGTAGAGCTGAGCGGAGAAGTTGTCCACCTCGGTGAAAGGACCGGTACCGACCGGCTTGTCGTTGGTGAAGGCCACCGGATCTTTCACCGATTTCCACTGGTGCTCGGGAACGATAGGCACCAGTACCAGGTCATTCACCACGTTGGTGTTGACCTCGGTCAGCACGAACTTGACCTTGTTGGGGGCCAGCTTCTCGATGCTCTTGATCTGGGTCCAGATAGAGCGCTCATCCAGCGCCTTGTTGGCCTTGACCAGATTGAAGGAGAAGAGGATGTCATCGGCGGTAAAGGGCTGACCGTCAGACCACTTGACCCCGTCACGCAGATCGAAGGTGACGGATTTCAGGTCATCGCTGAACGCAAAGTGGGTGGCCAGACGATAGACGGGTTTACCCCCCTGCATATCGTTGAATATCACCAAGGGTTCATAGATGAAGTGACGGGTAGTGTGCAACAGGCCAGCTTGCAGGAAGGGGTTGAAGTTCTTGACCCAGGCGGTTTCCTGCTGTGCGACCATGGTCAGCACGGTTTTGTTGTCTGCGGCCATGGCGTTGCTGGCAGCCCCTGCAAGCATCATGGTTCCCAACAGGACAGCAGTAGAGATTTTGGATACTTTGGCAAGCATATGTTTTCCTTTCTTATTTTTTGGCATTCCTGATGGATTCGCCTTGTTTTGTGTGAGCACCGACGTCGCATGCTGAGGAGATCGGCCCTCGGTGTTGGTCAGGTGTCTAACCTTTGTCGTTCTGTTTTCCAACGCCCTTAGCAAACCAGATTTAACAGGAAAACAACAACTATTGATTTCGTTGTTTTCGTAAAAATCAACGGCGTTACGTCAAACTCGTCAAAACGCCTTTTTATCTGTTTTAAATCATTGCCTTGCATTATTTGCTTTCGCGTAAGAAGTGGCTGCAAAAATGGCGTATATGACAAATTTGTGAATTAGATCTGCTCTCTGTTTTAAGGCTGTGTTGGGCTTTTTTTTGCGCCAAAAGAAACCAGATTGCCAATTGTGATCTGGCGCCCATTTGGCACTCTTAATCACGCTTTGCGGTTGGCGAGTTGACGCAGGGTCTGGGCGCTGTGTTGCAACTGCTGACGCTGCTTGTCATGGAGCGGGCAGTGGCCAAGCACATACTCTGTGGTGGCCACTACCGTCTTCCAGCGCGGTGATTTGGGCAGGGTATCCAGGCTCAGGTACTTGTCGAGGGTGCGGGTCTGCGGGCTGGATCTGTCCATATAGACCCGCCACAACTTGCTCTTCTCCGCCAACACGATTTTGCCCTTGCCCGTACCCTGCTGCCAGGCATTCAGGGTGAGCTGCATGGTCTCTACCAGTGCCCGGCGCAGCGGTTCGTCATCTTGCTGGCGAATGAGGTCATCGGCCAGCGAGCGGAACTCGCCGCCAAGGCGGCTCAGCTCGCCCAGCAGCTGACCGTCCTCTATGATGGCCTGGCGTGACAAGCTCTTGAGGGCGTTCTCCAGCGCCATCACCCGGTTCTCATCTTGACGTGGCTCAGTGCTGAGGGTGAGGGCGAAGGCGGCCCGGTTCCCCAGATTGATGGGCAGGGCGCGGGCATTGAGCTCCTCCTTCAACCCGGCCACCAGAAACGCCAGGCGCAGCTCCTGGCCAGCCTTCAGATCGGGCCACTGGGTGGCCAGCGGGCTTGCCAGCCACTCGTCCAGCGGCCGACCCTTCATGGTTTCCGGCTCCTGGCCCAGCAAGCGGGCCAGCACCCGGGAGGCAAACAGCACAGTGCCCTGATCGTCAATGAAGACCATGGGATCGCCCCCTTCGCCGAGCAGGGCCAGCAGCCGCTGCTGATCCTGATGCAACTGCTCCTGCAGGGTGAGGCGGTGCTCAATCTCCTGTTTCAGCAGCCGGTTTTCCACCAGCGAGGCGCGGCCCGCTTTGGCTTCCAGCAGTGCCTTGACCCGGGCAAACAGTTCCTCCTTGCAGAAGGGCTTGACCAGATAGTCGTTGGCGCCGGCCCCAAAGCCCTCTTCAATATCCTTGGGCTGGTTGAGGGCGGTGAGCAGCAGTACCGGCAGCATATCCTTGGGGTGCTGCTCGCGCAGGCGGCGGCAGACGTCAAACCCCGACAGGGTCGGCATCATCACATCGAGCAGGATGAGGTCGACCGGCTCCTCGGCCAGCTTGGCCAGCGCATCGTGGCCGTCACTGCTGGGCAGGATGCGGTAGCCGCAGGGTTGCAGCAGGTGGCGCAGGATGTGGAGGTTGATGGGCTCATCATCCACCACCAGAATGAGCGGCGCACCCTCGGGGGGAGGGGGCAGATCGTCACTCTCCCAGTCCGGCAGGATCAGCGGTTGCTGGCGCACCAGCTGATGCTCGATCTGACGGCTGCCCTGGGTCAGATAGGCGGCTTTGCCGCTGGCAAGGGGCAGGGTAAAGGCAAAGGTGGAACCGACGCTTGGTTCGCTCTCGACGAACAGCTCCCCCCCCATCAGGTGCACCAGCTGGCGGGTGATGGAGAGGCCGAGGCCAGCCCCCTGCTTGCTTACCTCGGGGCTGATCTGCACCAGCGGCTCGAAGATATGTTCCAGATGCTCTTTGGCGATGCCGATGCCGGTGTCGATCACCTTGATGCGCAGGAAGCTGTTTTCAACGATGGCACTGAGCACCACCTTGCCCTGCGGCGTGTACTTGATGGCGTTGCCCACCAGGTTGTAGAGCACCTGTTCGAGCCGCTGCTCGTCGGCCAGTACGGGGGGCAGTTCGGCCGGGCTGATATCTACCAGGGTAAGGGGTTTGGCCTGCACCAGATGCTGGCAGAGATCCAGCACCAGCCGGATGACCCCTTTGGAGGAGACCGGCTGGGGTTGGATCTCCAGCTGGCCGTAGCGCATCTGGTGGTAGTCGAGCAGATCGTCCACCAGACGGGCCAGACCGTCGGCACTCTTGATGATGAGGCCGAGCTGCTTCTGCTGCCCTTCGGTGAGA
This sequence comes from Aeromonas sp. 1HA1, assembly GCF_029237385.1. Lineage (NCBI taxonomy): Bacteria > Pseudomonadati > Pseudomonadota > Gammaproteobacteria > Aeromonadales > Aeromonadaceae > Aeromonas > Aeromonas sp. 1HA1. The sequence continues at coordinate 4,732 of NZ_JAACGC010000072.1, read as the reverse complement.
TCCAGCTGGCTGGCGAGCATGGACTCGGCCATCCCCTTGATGCCGTGAATGGGAGTGCGCAGCTCGTGGGAGGTATTGGCCAGCAGTTCATCTTTGAGCTTGTCCGCCTGTTGCAGGCTGAGGTTCTGCTTGTGGGTCAGCTTGACCTGCTGCTGCAGCTCCTGGGTCTGCTGTTCAATCAGCTCAATCTTCTCTTTCACCGAGCGTTGCATGTGACGAAACGCCTGGGCCAGCCGGTCTATGTCGTCGTCTGTGCGGGGGATAGTGATGGGGTGATCCAGGGCGCCCTCGGCCACCTGCTCGGCGGCGGCGGTGAGAGCGCGTAGCGGGGCTGTGATGGAGTGGGAGAGCCAGCGCGAGAACAGGATCAGCAGCAGCAGGGAGACCGCCCCCAGCAGGATCACCAGCGTCTCCAGCTGACGGATGGGGCGGTAGGCCTCGCTGGTGGAGATCTCGGCGATGAAGGCCCACTCGGTGTCGAACACCTTCACCTGGGTGTAGGCGGCCAGCACCTCGTCATCCTGATAAGAGCGAAACAGCCCGACGCCCTGCTCACCGGAGAGGGTCTTGACCACCAGCGGGGTCTGCAGAGGTCTGAAATCGGGGCTGAAGCTGTTCTCCACGCTGAACTGGGGCGCCAGCCAGGCATTGGCACGCATCCGCTTGTCGGGGCCGACCAGGATGGTCTCGCCGGTTTCGCCGAGGCCTTCCCGTTCCGCCATGATCTGGTTGAGCTTTTCTGGCAGCAACTCGAAGATCACCACGCCGCGCACATAGTCGTATTGCATCACGGGGGCGGCCATGTAGGCGACCACCTGGCCGGTCAACTCGTTGCGGCCAAAGTCGGTGAATTCGAAGATCTGCTGCGGCTTCTGGCCGCCATCGAGGCGACGCTTGATCTTGGCGAAGGTGCTGCCAAGGCCGCTTGCCTGATAGGGGCCCGAGAGCAGATTGGTAGCAAAGTTAGGGTGCTTGGTGACCGAATAGACCACGTCACCGTTGAGATCCACCAGAAAAATGTCGCTGTAGTTGGATTTGCGCACCATGTCGGCATAGCCGCGATGAAAGCGCTGGTGCACCCGGCCATACATCTCGTCCGCCAGGATCAGCGCGCTGATGGAGGGCTCTATGTCGGCCTGGTCGTCGGGTTTTTGCAACTGATCCCAGGAGCCGGGAACATAGCGAGCCTGGGCGCGAGCGCGGGACTCCTGTGGCGTGATGCCGAGTTTCTCGAAGGCGCCGGTGAAGCCATAAAAGCGGCCGATACTGTTGCCGGCAAAATCCTGCTGGGAGAAGTTGATGATCTGTTCTTTGAGGTTGCCGAAGTAATCCTCCAGCTGGCTCTTCTTGATGTTACGCACCGACACCAGATGGTTGGAGGTCTGGGTGGTGAGATCTTTGCCGTGGCTGTAGAGGAAGAAGAGGGTGACGACCAGGAAGGGCACCAGACCCAACATGAAAAAAGCCAGCATTAGCTGCGGCCTGAGCCCACGTGGCTTGAAGATCCATTTCATCGTGTGATTTTCAATTGAGAATCCAGTTACTAAGCGGCTCAAGTCTCTGACTAAAGACTAATCATTTCAATGGCTTTATCTTAAATTCGCCTGTGGGGTCACAGCCTGATGTGGTTTTTTTGGCCAAGCCGTTTAAACCCTGAGCAAACAGCACAGGCAAGGGCTAAAAGTGCGAAAAAAGGGTTGTGCCTGCGCTGGGGGTACGTATAATGCGCCTCGTTGTCAGGTAACTGGCACGCGGCAGTAAAGCGGGAATAGCTCAGTTGGTAGAGCACGACCTTGCCAAGGTCGGGGTCGCGAGTTCGAGTCTCGTTTCCCGCTCCAATTTCTCATAGCACCAACTATGAGTATCACTTTCAAGGCAATCAGCCTTGTCAGCATGGCGCGTTAGCAAAGCGGTTATGCAGCGGATTGCAAATCCGTTTAGTCCGGTTCGACTCCGGAACGTGCCTCCATCACCTTTCTGATAAGCATCATCCCAGAGCCAACAGTCCACACATTCATGTGTGCATTTCTGTTTCCCGCTATTCGAGCTTTCTCAATATCCCTGCTGTGTCAGCAAGGGTTCGCAACCCTGTTGTTGCCACTCCCGTTCCAGATAGCGATTGACCTCTACCAGGTCCTGTCCCCGGAACTGAAACTGTACCTCGGCCGAATGCTCGGTCAGCTCCATCATCTTTTGTTTCAACTGGCCGCATTGCCACAGGCTGATGGTTGGAGCCCCCTTGTAGGCCAACTCTATGCTGTCGTTTTGATTAAGTCGCCAATCCTGCCATTCCGACCAAAGCAACAGGCCCAACACCCCTATGATTGCCACTTCTGCAGGTTTCATCGCACAGACTCCATGTTGACTACCAACGCATTAAATCTGGTCAAACGGCACTGCTTTGCCAGATTTTGTTGCTTGTAAGTTAATTGATGTAACTTAGTTTCATTTGGTGGCTTCTTGCGAACTTTTTTGCGAAAAAACGCGGTTTTTGGGTGTAGTAATTCTACAGGTTGTGGGGTAGTCTTTGTTCGGTGGTCTTACCAGTAAGGAGTGCTATCATGTTTCATCCCTATTCCCTGACTCAGATAATTCTTCGTCGCGTCTATGCGCTGCTGGTGGGTATTCTGGCTTTCCCCGTGATGCTGTTTCGCAGTGATCGCGCCCGTTTCTACAGCTATCTGCACCACATCTGGAGCAAGACCAGCACCAAGCCGGTGTGGCTCAAGATGAGCGAGCGTGGCGAGCGGATCTTCTACTAAGCTCGGCTTCAAACAAAAAAGGCAGCTCGGCTGCCTTTTTTCATTTATAAAAAATTGAAATAAAAGGTTTTATTGTATGTGTCGTCCCCTTTGAGGAGTGCCGATAGGCCACCTTCAGCGGGTGTGCCCAACTATAGTCGGGGGCACGCAATGGCACAGTCATCAACCCGAGCAGGGGGGCGGGTGGGTCCTTGGTGGTGCGCAGAGTGAGGCTGCACATCCCCTTGAGCATCAGGAAGGTACAGATAGTCTGGTCGGTATAGAGCGGACTGCGGCCATAATGCCAGTCAGTTAAGCACTTTTATGACTTAATATTCGAAATTTTGAATGGCAGGGACGGTGCTATGGCTACAGCGTCAATGTGGCTGAAACCTTTCCCCTGATTGGCCTCCAATAAAAAGAGGGAGGCATCATGCCTCCTCAGCCTGTAAAAAATCTGTGTAAGTGGCATCCTGACCAACCTGTTGAAAGGAACAACAGAATGCCAATACCAGACAATCTCATCGACCAGTTGCTCGAGGGCTGCTTCAACCCCGAAGATATTCTCGGCGAAAGTGGTTTTGACCAAGCGTATCGCCGAGCGCGTCCTCGATGCGGAAATGGACACCCATCTCGGCTATGCCAAGCATGCACCCCAAGGCAAGAACACCGGCAACTATCGCAATGGCAAGAGTGCCAAGACCGTTCGCTCGGTGCACGGTGACATCGAACTTGAGGTGCCCCGTGATCGCAATAGCACCTTCGAGCCACAACGGGCCAAAAAGGGCGGGCGGCAGTTGCAGGGTTTTGATGACCGCATTGTCTCCCTCTATGCTCGCGGCATGTCCACCCGCGATATCCAGGCTCACTTTGCCGAAGTCTATGGTGTAGAGGTTTCAGCCACCTTCATCTCGCAGGTCACCAATACTGTCATGGAGGAAGTGACCGCCTGGCAGAGTCCATGGTTTATCTGGATGCGCTGGTCGTGCGTAGCCGTGCCTCTGAGGCGGTGCAGCACAAGACCGTTTATCTGGCGCTGGGCGTCAATATGGATGGCGAGAAAGAGCGCTGGGGGTTGTGGATGGCACAAACTGAAGGGGCCAAGTTCTGGCTATCGGTGATGACAGAGTTGAAAAACAGAGGTGTACAGGACATCCTGATTTCCTGCGTTGATGGGCTGAAGGGTTCCCGGAAGCCATTGAAGCTGTCTATCAGCAGACACAAGTACAGCTCTGTATCATACATCAGGTGCGCCACTCGCTGCGTTATGTCAGCTGGAAGCAGCGTAAGGAATTGGCTGGCGACTTACGTCTGATTTACAGTGCTGCCATCCTGTTGCAGGCTGAGCAGGAGCTGGTTGCCTTTGGTGCAAAATGGGATGAGGAACATCCCGGCATCAGTCGCTCCTGGGTGAATAACTGGGAACGACTGAGCGTATTTTTTGACTATCCACCGCAAATTCGTAAGGTGATATACACCACCAACGCGATAGAGTCGCTCAATGCCTCACTGCGCAAGTTAACCAAGATCCGGCGGTCATTTCCGACCGACGAGTCAGTCCGAAGGTGCTGTATTTGGCGTTGCATCAGATAGGTAAAAAATGGACCATGCCGATACGGGACAAAAAGCAGGCGATGAGCCAAAGTATGATCCTGTTCGACGAGCGGCTAGAGCAGTCACTAACAGCCACTTACACAGAAAATTTACAATATCTCACTTGACTAGCAAGTTGTACGAAGATACCAGCCAGACCCTGAACACCAACCTGACTTTCGACAAGAAGTTTACGGATAAGAAGAAGGCCGCAGCGATGCGACACAGATACCATCGCTGCAAGCTAATCAATATTGGGGTCCACTCATATCCTGACTCTTATACACAAATATTGTGAACTGATTGGCACTTTTCCCGATTTCCAGGATCTGATCTCCTATGTGACTCCCGAACATGGTAACGATCATGCTAACTTTTGCTCTTCATCGTGCGGCCGA
>NZ_JAACGC010000071.1:0-20712 GCF_029237385.1 Aeromonas sp. 1HA1 | reverse complement strand
GCAAAGCGAGCATCAGACGGAAGCAAAAGATTGCAGGAATGAGCAGTGAATACCTGGAAAAGGTACTCAATGCTGGCCTCAACAAATTGGGTGAATTTTAACAATATGTTCACGCTCTCGCCCTGCCCAGGCTCCAACTCCAGAGACAGCCATTTCTTTTCGTCCCTAGCCGACGCACGCATCCTCTCCAGGGCCGGAAGGTGGCGGGCGCTGTGAGTGATCACGTTGTGGTAATCGAAACGCGAGCAGCGGTGCCCGCGCTCATCTTGTAGCAGCAGGGGGACGTCATGGCTGCAGACGGACTGGTACTCGAAAGAAGCTGGTCGTTTGACCTGGAAGCAGGGTTCGGACAGCCGCGCCAGATCCTGTTCTGAGAGGTCGCCTAGCACGTCGTCGAGCAGCAGTAAGCTGGTGGCGACTCCCGCCTTTTTACGCAGGCAGAGCAGGGTCTGGGTGTCAGGACTGGGGGTGGCGTATACGGGGAAGACCTCGTTGCGCAGGGCGAGATCGGGATTATCGACATGCGGGTAGAAGGTCACCCGGGAGCCCTGAGAGCTGACCTGATGCTCCACCCCTCGGCGTGGGACCACATGCCGCACTAGGCGACCATGGTTTTCCCCTTGATAGACGACGGGATACAGCCCCATTGCCAGGTGGTAGGCGGTCAGTGAGACGGCGGCGACGGGGATCTGCGCGTTATCCACATAACCGGCATCGACCGGCGTAGGCGGCAGGGCCGCGTCTATGTCGAGCAGGGTGACGACAAACCCGCGTTGGGCGAGAGTCTGCGCCTGCGAGGCGAAGCGGGTCTCCTCGGAGTGATTTTCCACGTGCAGGGCGGCCTGACGATATAGGCCATCATTATTATTAATATCCATATTTAATTGTTGTTAGTGTGCTCGGGGGGCGCATGCTACGTATTCAGATAATGGGCGTCAAACGAAAATTAATGCAAAGATAATAAATGTCTTTGACGGGTTATTTAGATGGATATGAAAACGCATTCATGCATATTTTATGGCCATGCTATCGACCCCTGCCCTTAATTTCAGGCGAGGCTCATATTTCGTTTTATTCGAGACGGTAGATAATGATATATTTCGCGCCTATCTAGGCAAGGAGGATGCGATGATTGTAATGGTAACGGGCGCCTCGTCCGGTTTTGGTGAGGCCATCAGCCGTCAGCTGGTGAGTGCGGGCTATCGGGTGATAGGCACCGGCCGCCGCGCCGAGCGGCTGGCAGCACTGGCTGACGAGCTGGGCGAGCAGTTCCTGCCGCTGGTGTTCGACGTGCAGGACAAGGTGGCTACCCGCGCTGCCATCGCGGGTCTGTCAGCCGCCTGGAGCGAAGTGGATCTGCTGGTCAACAACGCCGGTCTGGCGCTGGGGCTGGAGCCTGCCCACAAGGCGGAGCTCGAAGACTGGGAGCAGATGATCGCCACCAACATCAGCGGTCTGACCCTGCTCACCCGCCTGCTGCTGCCAGGCATGGTGGCGCGCAATCGTGGTCACGTCGTCAACATCGGCTCCATCGCTGGCACCTACCCCTATCCGGGCGGCAACGTCTACGGCGCCACCAAGGCGTTCGTGAAGCAGTTCAGCCTGAACCTGCGCGCCGATTTGGCGGGCACGGCCATCCGCGTTACCAATGTGGAACCGGGCCTGTGTGGCGGCACCGAGTTTTCCAACGTGCGCTTTCACGGTGATGACGCCAAGGCGGCCACCGTCTATCAGGGGGTGCAGGCCATTCAGCCGGAAGACATCGCCAATACGGTGCTCTGGGTCAGCCAGCAGCCCGCCCACGTCAACATCAACAGCATAGAGATCATGCCGGTGGCCCAGACCTTCGGCCCGCTCCATATCAGCCGCCGCTGAGTTGATCGTTTGACGAAATGAGAAGAGGCACCCGGGGTGCCTCTTTGTTTTGGTGAGCCGATTACAGGCTCATGATCTGCTTGAACTCCTCCTCCGGATACTTCTTCTCGCGGCGTTTGGTGAGGTCGGTCATTCGCCCGTTGCCGAGTTTCCAGCGCTTGCCCCCGTTCTGCCGGGCGGGTCGAAAGGCCAAGTATTTTTTCCCGTGGTTGACGCCAACATTGTATGTCTCTGGGGTTGTTTTGCGATGTTCGCGCTAATGCTTGTCTTGCTCTGATGGTGGCGGTCGAGTGTAGATAAATATGCCGCCGCGTCATGGCGAGGCGGCGCAGGAGTCATGATTCTGACGCCATGCGGCGGTGAGCAATGGGTGTGGCGCCAGCCTGCATGCAGGATCTCGGCTCATCTGGCAAGTTGGCCTGTAACTTGCTGGTTTGATTGATAATGGTGGGGCTTGGCGCCCCATGTCACCGGATCGGCCAACGCGCCATGCCGGATATGCCTACCGAATTGGAGCCCCCATGGATATCAAACCCTACAGCCAGCAGCTTGCCCAGAGTGCGTCCAATTCCCGTGCCCTTGCCACCCTTAGCAGTGCCGACGGTGGTCAGGGGGGCGGCTGGGAGGAGCTGGTCAACCTCTCCTCCCAGCGACTGACCAGCAAGGCTCAGCAGACGCTCACCTATGAGCACCTGGCCAAGAACAGCAAACTGCCGCCAGCGCTGGACCTCAGTTCAGACAAGGGGGCATGATGCAGCAACTGGTGGACAAGGCGCTGGGGTTTGATCGCAATAAATTCAACGAGATAGAAGGAAAACTCAAGGAGATCGCCGACAACAAGCAGCTGTCTGCCGAAGAGCGCGAGCAGCAGAGCAAGGCCTTGAACGAGCAGAAGGAGACCATGCTGCAAGATGCCATGGATCGCCTCACCGGCAAGAAGAGTGCACCATAAGGAAGAGACCAAGCGCGCCTGAGTGATGGCCGGTCGACTCGCACGGCAATTCGTTGTCGCCAGGGGCAAGCACTTGCCCCTGTCTGGGCGCCATGGCCGGGTTGAATATCGGCACTGAATGGGCTGACCTGCGCCACAAAAGAGGCAGCAAAAAAGAGGGTGGATGCCGCTCTCTGTTTGATCGGACTGAGCCTGCTAGCGCGGCTTAGGTAGCGTCGGCAGGGGGGATTGGGAGTTGCTACTTTCCTCCGGCGCTATTTTTCTCAGGCACTATTTCTGCCCGGACACTATTTTTTTTGGGCACTATGCGGACCCGAACGCAATGCATGTGTTGATAGCCCACTCCCGTTTTTGACCTCATGGAGCCACTGGCGCACAATTCCCTGCGTGCATTCAACCGAGGGCTCTGCCGTGTACAACTTCCAATATGCCAATCCTACCCGCGTCTGTTTCGGTGAAGGCCAGATCGCCAGCTTGCCCGATCTAATCCCGGCGGACAGCCGCCTGCTGGTGCTCTACGGCGGTGGTAGCATCAAGCAGAACGGCGTCTATGAGCAGTTGACCCAGGCGTTGGCGGGCAGGGATTGGCAGGAGTTCCCCGGTATTGGCGCCAACCCCCGGTACGATCAGCTGATGGAGGCGGTGGCGCTGGTGAAGCGCGAGCGCATCGACTTCCTGCTGGCGGTCGGCGGTGGATCCGTGGTGGATGGCACCAAGTTCGTGGCCGCTGCTGCCTGCTTTGAGGGTGAAGATCCCTGGGAGGTACTGCTGCACAAGGCACCCGTCAAGGCGGCGTTGCCGCTGGGCTGCGTGCTGACCCTGCCCGCCACCGGCTCGGAGAGCAATCCCGCCGCCGTAGTGAGCCGGGGGGAGGCCAAGCTCTCTTTCATGAATCCGCTGGTGCAACCTGTGTTTGCCGTGCTCGATCCCGCCACCACCTACAGCCTGCCCGCCCGCCAGGTCGGCAATGGGGTGGTGGATGCTTTCGTCCATATCATTGAGCAGTACCTCACCTTCCCGGTGGGAGGCGAGGTGCAGGACAGGCTGGCGGAAGGCTTGCTACAGGTGCTGGTGGATAACGGCCCCAAAGCCCTGGTGGATCCCACCAATTATCAGGTGCGCGCCAACCTGATGTGGGCCGCCAGCCTGGCGCTCAATGGTCTCATCGGCCGCGGCGTGCCGCAGGACTGGTCCACCCATGCCATCGGTCACCAGCTCACCGCGCTGCATGGGCTGGATCATGCCCAGAGTCTGGCGGTGGTGCTGCCCTCCCTGCTGCGTGAGCAGGCGGCCCAGAAGCAGGAGAAGCTGGCCCAGTTCGCCGAACGGGTGTGGCATTCGAGCCGGGAGGACAAGGCGCTGCGCATCGAGGAGGCGATCATCCGCACCGAGCAGTTCTTCCAGCAGATGGGGGTGGGCACCCGTCTTGCCGACTACGGCCTGAGCGAGAGCTGCATCCCCGGCATCTGCTCCAACCTCAAGCGCTTCGGCCTGACGGCACTGGGAGAGCAGCAGGATATAGACCCGGACAAGGTCGCCCGGATCCTTTCCCACGCCCTGTAAGTCAGGGGTTTCAGCTTCGGGCGAAAGAGAGAGCCGGGCAATCACAGTCGCCAGGGTCCTTGCCCATGCACTCTGATCATTTGGCTGACGAGCTGAAAAGAGCACGCCCCGATAGTCGGGGCGTGTTGCATTCTGGGGTGAGGCGCTGAGGCTAGAGGGTCAGGCGCCCAGATCCAGCTCGCGCTCCAGCACCACTGCTTTTTGGCGGGCCTGATGGGTATTGAGTCGCAGCCAGTAGGTTTGCAGGTGCGGGAAATGGGCCAGCTGGCCGCCTTGGGCCAGCAGATCCACCAGGAAGGAGTTCATGATGTCGGCGCCGGAGAGACGCTCCCCCACCAGATAGTGGCGGTTTGCCAGCACCTCGTTCAGATAACCCAGCACCTTGGCACACTCCGCTTTGGCGTAGTCCGGCAGGAAGCGCATCGGGCTGCCATCTTTGCGCACGAACATATCCAGCAACAGCGGCAATATGCCTGAGCTCTCGGCAAAGTGGAGCCACTGCAGGTACTCGGGGTACTCGGGGCTATCTGGGGCCGGAGCCAGTCGCTCGGGGGCGTATCGGGCTATCAGGTACTCGGTGATGGCGCCGGATTCTGCCAGCACCCGGCCGTCGAGCTCGATAACAGGCGACTTGCCGAGGGGGTGGATGGCCTTGAGTTCGGGCGGTGCCAGAAAGGTGGTGGCGTCGCGCTGGTAGGCCTTGATCTGGTAAGGCAGCCCCAGCTCTTCGAGCAGCCAGATGATGCGCTGGGAGCGGGACTTGTTCAGGTGGTGCAGGATTATCATTGAAACCTCGATTCGGTGGCAGGAGTCGGTATACGCGTCGGGGAGGTGACTGGTTCACTGGCATGGCGCAATCAAGAGAGCGGGCTGATGCCCGCTCGCTCAACGCCTGGCTTATGCCTCCAGCGCCTGATCCAGATCCGCCAGTATGTCCTCGATCGCTTCGATCCCCACCGACAAGCGGATCATCTCCGGCTTGACCCCGGCCCTGACCTGCTCCTCCTCGCTCAACTGGCGATGGGTGGTGGAGGCGGGGTGGCAGGCCAGCGACTTGGCGTCGCCTATGTTGACCAGCCGCTTGAAAATCTTGAGCGCATCGTAGAAACGCACCCCGGCCTCATAGCCCTCCTTCAAGCCGAACGAGAGGATGGCCGACGGCCGGCCCCCCATGTACTTCTCCGCCAGCAAATAGTGGGGGTGACCCGGCAGACCGGCGTAGCTGACCCAGGCTACTTTCGGGTGATGCTTGAGGTGGTGGGCGACCCGCAGGGCGTTGTCCACGTGGCGCTCCATGCGCAGGCTCAGGGTTTCAAGCCCCTGCAGCAGCAGGAAGGCGTTCATGGGAGCCAGCGCCGCGCCGGTATTGCGCAGGGGCACGGTGCGCACCCGGCCAATGAAGGCGGCCGGGCCGAAGGCTTGTGTGTAGACCACCCCGTGGTAGGAGGGCTCGGGCTGGGTGAGCTGGGGGAAGCGTTCGGCGTTATCCGCCCAGGGGAACTTGCCCGAGTCGACGATGACGCCGCCCAGCGAGTTGCCGTGACCGCCGACATATTTGGTCAGGCTGTGCACGACGATGTCGGCACCGTGTTCGATGGGTTTGCACAGCACTGGGGTGGCGACCGTGTTGTCGACGATGAGCGGCACGCCACGGGCGTGGGCCACCTTGGCGAAGGCGGCCAGATCGACGATGTTGCCCGCCGGGTTGCCGATGCTCTCGCAGTAGACTGCCTTGGTCTTGTCGTCGATGAGGGCGGCGATGGCCTCGGCGCTGTCATCTTTGGCGAAGCGTACCTCGACCCCGAAGCTTGGCAGCATGTGGGCGAACAAGGTGTAGGTGCCGCCATAGAGCTGGGGCGTGGAGACGATGTTGTCACCGGCGGCGGTTAGCGCCTGGATGGCGTAGGTGATGGCGGCAGAACCCGCCGAGACCACCAGACCGGCAATCCCCCCTTCCAGCGCGGCCATCCGCTGTTCCAGTACATCGTTGGTGGGATTCATGATGCGGGTATAGATGTTGCCCGGCACCGCCAGATTGAACAGGTCCGCCCCGTGCTGGGCGCTGTCGAACTCGTAGGCCACCGTCTGGTAGATGGGCACAGCGACCGCCTTGGTGGTGGGGTCGCTGGAAAAGCCGTGGTGCAGGGCCAGGGTCGCATCTTTCATCACACACTCCTTGTTGGATGTTGCTTGTCGCAGTTATAGATGGATAGACGTCCAATCTATCAGGCCCGTAGCCGATGTAAACAGCAAGATCCGGCAACGCAATTGCGCCAGCGAGCCCTTGAGCGACCTGTGTGAGGGATGGCACTCAGAGACGGCGACGATACTCCTTGTCGTCTATCTGGTGCATGTCCCACTGCATCAGGCGGTTGAGCTGGTGCATTGGATCCTCGATAAGGGCCAGCGGCTTGGGCAGGATCCGCTTGAAGTAACGACGCAGGGTCTGCTGGATCCGGTTCGGTTTGAGGGGGGTGGCTTGGCTCATCATAGTGCTCCTGTGCTGTGGTTCTCACGTTCGCCACCAGTATTGAGCTAAAATGAGGAAGTAAAAACTGATGGATTACAGCAATAGGATTTCCTCTTTTATGCCAACCGGTCGCCTCTACCAGCAATTTCAACGACTCGCTCAGCTGCTTGGCAGTGATGAGCGGGAGATCAGCCTCGCCGAGGTGGCGGATCTGCTCTGCTGCACCCCGCGCAACGCCCGTCTGCTGCTGCGGCGGATGCAGGATCAGGGCTGGCTCAGCTGGTCGGCCGAGGCGGGCAGGGGGCGGCGCTCACGGCTGGTGTTACTGGACAACCAGGAGAGCCTGACCCGGCGCCGGTTGCGGGATCTGCTGAGTCAGGGCCAGTTGGCGCAGGCGGTACGACTGGCGGAAGATCGCCTCGATCTGCTTACCCCACTGCTGATCGAACAGCTCGGTCAGGCCACCCGGGAAGGGCGCCAGATCCTGCGGGTGCCCTACTACCGGCCGTTGCCCCAGTTGCTGCCGACCGGCCCCATGCGCCGCTCCGAAATCCACCTGAGCCGCCAGATCTTCAACGGCCTGACCCGACGAAATGAGGAAAATGGGGAAATAGAGGCGGATCTGGCCCACCACTGGGAGTGCCTCGGTCCTTGTCACTGGCGCTTTTACCTGCGCCCGGCAGTGCGTTTTCACCATGGGCGCGAGCTGGGGGTGGAAGATGTGATCGAGAGCCTGCTGGCCCTGCAGGATCGCCCGCTGTTTGCCCATCTGGCCCGGCTGGAGAGCCCCTGGCCGCGCACCCTGGATATGTATCTCGACAGTCCGGATCCCCTGCTGCCCCATCTGCTGGCCGAGCCGGTAGCCGCCATCTTGCCGCGCGAACTCAAGGGAGAGGCGGGTTTTGCCCTGCAGCCGGTCGGTACTGGCCCCTACAAGGTGGCGGCCAACGACCCCCTGCACCTGTGTCTGACGGCCTTCGACGACTACTTCGGTCTGCGCGCCCTGCTCGACGAGATCGACATCTGGATGTTGCCGGATCTGGCGGATCGACTGGAGACCCACCTGCAGCTGGGCCGTGACCGCCCGGAGCTGGGCACCATGCGTGGCGAGTCGGAGCTTGAATCGGGTTGCTATTTCCTGCTGCAGGACGATCGTTCCGGATCCTTGCAGGATCCCGTCTTGCGCCAGTGGCTCGGCCAGCAGCTCAATCCGGTCGCCCTGATGGGGCGGGTCACCCCCGAGTTGCAGCGGGGCTGGACCAGTGCCCTCGGCCTGCTGCCTCACTGGCGTGAGGCCCTGCCTGCGCCGTTGCCAACGCCGGCACGCTTGCCAGCGACCCTGGTATTGGCCTGTTTCAACCAGCATCCGGAGTTCAACGAGTGCGCCGTGGCCATGACCAGCCTGCTGGCGGAACAGGGGATCCGGCTCGAGGTGCGCACCCTGGATTACGGCCGCTGGGTGAGCGGGGCGGATGAAGACGTGGACCTCTGGCTCGGCAGCCTCAACCTGGAACACGAGCACGCCTTCGCCCCCTACGCCTGGCTGCTGGGCACGCCGCTGCTGCGTAAAGTGTGGGCAAGCCAGCGACCCCTGTGGCAGGGTCTGACGCAGTGGCGTGCCAGCGGTGAGGAGCCAGGCCCGCGCGCCCTGCTGGCCCGGGTGCAGCAACAGGGCTGGTTTGTGCCCCTGTTTCATCACTGGCTGGAGCTGGAGAGTCGGGTCGGGGTACACGGGGTGCGCATGACGGCGCTCGGCTGGTTCGATTTTCGCAGTGCCTGGCTGAGGCCGGAGTAAGTGCGACGCACGTGTTGCGGGTTGAACCGAGCTCGCCCCACCTTGTACCTGTAGGGGCGCTTTCGGCAGATCGTCATCCTGTCTTGATTGCGGTTTTTACGATGGGTCGGCAGGTCGCAGTTCATTGGACATTCAATTCCAAAGTGCCATGCTGGTTGAGGTTATGGACAGCAGAGCAAATGAGGAAAACGATGAGCAACAATTCAGAACGTTCCCAAGGACAATGCCCGGTCATGCACGGTGGTACCACCTCCGGCGAGCAAGCCAACATGGCGTGGTGGCCAAAAAGCCTCAACCTCGACATTCTCCATCAGCACGATACCAAGACCAATCCGCTGGGGCCCGGTTTCAATTACCGGGAAGAGCTCAAGAAGCTCGACATGGCGGCCCTCAAGCAGGATGTGACCGCCCTGATGACCGACAGCCAGGATTGGTGGCCGGCAGACTGGGGCCACTATGGCGGCCTGATGATCCGTATGGCCTGGCACTCGGCCGGTACCTACCGCATCGCCGATGGTCGTGGTGGTGGCAGTACCGGCAATCAGCGTTTTGCTCCTCTCAACTCCTGGCCTGACAACGCCAACCTGGACAAGGCCCGGCGCCTGCTGTGGCCCATCAAGAAAAAGTACGGCAACAAGATCAGCTGGGCTGATCTGATCATTCTGGCCGGCACCGTGGCTTATGAGTCCATGGGGCTCAAAACGTTCGGTTTCGCCTTTGGCCGCGAGGATATCTGGCACCCCGAGAAAGACATCTATTGGGGAGCGGAGAAGGAGTGGCTGGCACCGAGCAGCAAGCCCGGTGGCCGTTACTCTGGCGAGCGGGATCTGGCCAACCCGCTGGCGGCAGTGATGATGGGTCTCATCTACGTCAACCCGGAAGGGGTGGATGGGAATCCGGATCCGTTGAAAACAGCCAAGGACATGCGGGTTACCTTTGCCCGCATGGCGATGGATGACGAAGAGACAGTCGCCCTGACGGCCGGGGGACACACGGTAGGCAAGTGCCACGGCAATGGGGACGCCAAGTTGCTCGGGCCCGAGCCGGAAGGCGCCGATGTCGCGGATCAGGGGTTGGGCTGGCTCAACAAGACCCAGCGCGGCATTGGCCGCCATGCGGTGACCAGCGGGATTGAAGGGGCCTGGACCACCCACCCCACCCGTTGGGACAACGGCTACTTCTACCTGCTGTTCAACTACGAGTGGGAACTGAAAAAGAGCCCGGCCGGTGCCTGGCAGTGGGAGCCCGTCAACATAGGGGAGGAGGACAAGCCGGTGGATGCGGAAGATCCCGCCATTCGCCACAATCCCATCATGACCGACGCCGACATGGCGCTGAAGTTCGACCCCGAGTACCGCAAGATAGCCGAGCGTTTCCGCGCTGATCCGGCCCGTTTCTCTGACACTTTTGCCCGTGCCTGGTTCAAGCTGACTCACAGGGATCTGGGGCCGAAAACCCGCTATGTGGGGCCTTATGTGCCGGCTGAAGAGCTGATCTGGCAGGATCCGGTTCCCGCTGGGCGTACCGATTATGACGTGGCGGTGGTGAAGGCCAAGATTGCCGCCAGTGGCCTCTCCATCAGCGACCTGGTCACTACCGCCTGGGACAGCGCCCGTACTTTCCGGGGCTCGGATCTGCGTGGCGGTGCCAACGGTGCCCGTATCCGGCTGGCCCCGCAGAAGGAGTGGGAAGGCAATGAACCGGCGAGACTGGCGCGGGTGCTCAAGGTGCTGGAACCCATTGCTGCCGCCAGCCAGATCAGCGTGGCAGATGTGATAGTGCTGGCGGGTAACCTGGGGGTTGAGCTGGCGGCCAGGGCCGCCGGGGTCGAGGTGACAGTCCCCTTCAATCCGGGTCGTGGAGATGCCAGTCAGGCCCAGACCGATGTGGCTTCGTTCGACGTGCTTGAGCCGCTGGCTGACGGTTACCGCAACTGGTTGAAGGGGGACTATGCGGTCACAGCGGAGGAGCTGATGCTGGATCGCACCCAGCTGATGGGGCTGACGGCCCATGAGATGACGGTACTGGTGGGCGGCATGCGGGTGCTCGGTACCAACCATGGCGGCACCCGGCACGGTGTCTTTACCGAGCGAGAAGGGGTCTTGACCAACGACTACTTCGTCAACCTCACCGATATTGCCAACACCTGGCACCCAGCGGGAGAGCGTTTGTATGAGGTGCGCGATCGCAAGAGCGGCAAGGTGAAATGGACGGCGACCCGGATCGATCTGGTGTTCGGCTCCAACTCGGTACTGCGTGCCTACGCCGAGGTCTATGCCCAGGATGACAACAAGGAGAAGTTCGTCTGCGATTTCATCAGTGCCTGGAACAAGGTGATGAATGCGGACCGTTTTGATCTGATGAGTTAAGGCCGACCTGACAACCCCGCACACCCGGGTGTGCGGGTATTTTTTGTCCTGAGCCAACGGCAGTGCGGGGGTTGCGACACAGATTGGCCAGCGCTGGGGGAAAGCGCAGTACCCTGTCTTTTCGGACTGGATATCAGGTAACATCTTGATTCATTGATGATGGCTAGTTACCAAGCCCCTGCTGACAAGGAGTCGCCCATGCTGGAAATGCAGATCCAACCCCGTTTTCAAGAGACAGATGCCCTCGGTCACATCAACAATACGGTGCCGGCGGTCTGGTTCGAAGCGGCCAGGGATCCCCTGTTTCGCATCTTCTCCCCCGAGCTGGATGTGCATAATTGGCATCTGATCATCGCGGGTTACACGGTGCAGTTCAAACGGGAGCTGTTTTATGGCCAGCAGGTAGCGATCAAAACCGGGGTGCGTCGCATTGGCTCCAGCTCTTTCACGCTCTGGCAGGAAGCCTGGCAGGGCGGCGAGCTGGCCGTCACCGCCGAGACGACCCTGATCCATTTTGACTATCAGACCCGCCAGTCCCTTCCCCTGAGTGAGAAGCACAGGGAGGGGTTGCGGGCCTGGTTGGTAGAAAGTTAACCTTGGCCTATCGGCCAATCACAGGACACTTAATGCGCAATACAGTGATCGCCCTGAGTCTGGGCTTGGGGCTGGGGATCTGTTCCCTGCCCTCTGTGGCTGCTTCTCTCGCAGAGCAGTTCACCCTGATGGAGCGGGGGGCTGAGAACGCCCTCGACACTCGCCTGTTCAGCCATGATGGTGTCGACATCAAGGCCTGGATCGATGGTTTCCCCGTCATCATAGCCGTGCCCATCATGAACGAGCAGGGCAAGCTGGAAGGGGAGAGCCGTTACTACTTCAAGGGGGGCAAACTGTTCGGGGTGAAGGAGCCTGCGGCCCAGTTCGCCTTCGATGAGAAGGGGACGCTTACCCACTGGCTGGACGACAAGGGCCAGCCGGCCGAGTTCGTCAGCAAGATGGGCATGCAGCAGCGCGAAGCCTGGCTCACCAAACGGGCCGCCGAGTTGACTAAGCTATTTGCCCCGAGCCCGGTCGAGCAGAAGGCGGCCAAGGGGGAGGTCAAGCTGAAGGGGGCGGATCTCGCCCACTGGCTCTGCAATGGCAGGCTGATGGAGCTCGCCAGGGGTGACAAGGTGATCTTCGAGCAGGAGATGCTGAAGATTGGCGATCAGGGGATCGAGGGGGAAGTCTCCCTGCGTCAGGAGAAGGGGTGGCAGGATCTTAGCCTCAAGTGCGAGGTGCAGGGAACACAAGTGACCCGCCTCACCTGGCAGCCACTGCCCGGTGCCAACAAGCCGCAATGAGTGCGGTTGCAGCATGAACTAAGGGGGCCGCGTCGGGGCCCCCTTGTTGTTTATGGTTGTTCCCCGAGCTGCAGCCGGGTCAACGCCTCTACCCGCCGCCATTGCTCGGCGGGAAACCAGCGGGCCAGTATTTCCTGCTGCTGTTCGGCCCGAGCAAGGGCGGGCAGGGGCTTGAGTTCGGCCAGATAGCCCGCTAGCTGTCGTTCGAACCCTTGCCAGCCTTGCTCCAGCTGATGCAGCCGATCCATCGCTTCAGGTCCCAGCCTCTCCAGCAGCACGGCGTCGCGTTCGGCGGGCGCCAGTGGCTCCAACGCCTGCAGATCACCGAGCAGACGGCTATTGGCCTCGGCTTCCCTGAACCACTGGGGCTGTTCCGCCAGCCAGAGATCGAGTTCATCGGCCAGCATCTTTTTGTCGGCCTCGCTCGTCTCTGCCAGCGCCTTGCGGCGCAGGGTCCACTGTTCCATCAACCTGTCTTCGGCAAACAGCTGATCCTGCTCGGCCGGGGTGAAGCTCTGCTGGCGCAGCTGCTCGCGCTCGTCAAACAGCACCAGCAGGCTGGCGAGGCCAGGATCCGCCGGTACCGTCAGGCTGCCCTCCGCCGCCAGAAAGCTCTGGTAGCGGGCCAGCAGCTCGTCCTCTGCGTTCATCTCCCCCCGTTCCAGACGCTGGGCCAGCTGGTGGCGCAGGGCCCCCTGTTCGGGGGCCGCCGTCAGATCTGGCTGCGGGTCGGGCGAGAACAGGACGGCCCCCAGTAGCAGGGCAGCCCCCAGGGACACGGCGATTAGCAGGGATTTTTTCATAGTCCCAGCCCCTGCAAGCGATTGGCGTGCTGGCGATAGAGGGTGACAGGATCGGTTTCAAACAGGTGGTGGATGCCGAACGACTGATTCACCTCGTCCAGATGGTTCATCCGGTAGCCGGTACCAATCACCTTGCCAAGATGGCTGCTGCACACCCCGACCAGACCGTCGTTGGGCTCGCTGAAGAAGCTGCCGGTGAGGGCCAGCGCGGGATCCACCGGATCCAGTATGTTGGTCATGTTGCCGCGCCCGCTCCAGGAGAAGTAGTAGACGCCGTTGGCAGCCTGCAGAGGCCCTTCACCGCAATACTGGTCGGGCAACCCCTCGGGGTAGCGCTGGTTGAAGCGCTGGGCACCTGCGCTGGTCAGGGCATCGAGGGTGGCGAGGGGATCCTGTGGCAGCTGGCTGGCGCCGGAGAGCAATGAGATGACGCCGGACAGCGCCGAGGCAGCGGCTACCGCCAGCTTCTCGGCCACCGAGCCCGGCGCCACCTTGGCGCGCACCAGATCGGCGATTTCGGAGCCATAGTTGGCGCCTCCCACGCTGGTGGCGGAGGCGACCAGCTCGGGGGCTACCGAGGCGACGTAGCGTATGGTGGGGCCGCCGTGAGAGTGGCCAATGAGATTGATCTTGTCAGCCCCCGTGATGGCGAGTACCTGCTGCACCTGCTTGAGCAGCTGCTCACCGCGCCGCTCCGAGCTCTCGGTGGCGGAGACTTTGGCCACGTAGACCCGGGCGCCGTCCCGGGTCAGCGCCTGGGGGATCCCGTAGAAGTAATCGACCCCGAGCAACCTGTCGAAGCCGAACAGCCCGTGCACCAGCACTATGGGGTAACGGGTCTGGGTATAACCTGCCGCCTGGCCCAGTATGGGCAGGGCGCACAGCAGCACCAATAGCCATCTTTTCATCGTCATCATCCTTGTGAAAACAGGCTGCCGCTCCGACAGCCACCGGCCTCATGCCAGTGCCAACCAGCATGGCGAATAGGGTCGCTTGTATCTGTGCAAGTGATCACTAAACAGACAGATTCAAAAAAGCCTTACCCATATGGGCAGTGCTGTGGGGGGAGCTGGCACACGTATCCCTTGTGTTCGGGCCCCATATAAGTTAAATAATAATTATTATCATTTGAGTGGTGGAGATCATGACGGGAACCTGGGTGAAGGGATGGGTCGGTTCGAGCGACGCCGACAGCAGCATGGTGAACTGGAAAGTGCAGACCCTGAGCGGCAATCGCCACTTCGATGCCGGCGAACACGCCAAGGCGCTTGCCTATTACCAGCAGGCATTGTGGCTGGCGCGCCAGCAGTTGGCCTGCTGGCACGATGCAGACGAGGCGGTGGCCGCGCTGGTGGTGGCTCACCACAATCTGGCGGATCTGCTGGTGGCCATGGCGTTGCCGGAGCGTGCCGCCGATCTGCTGTGCCATATCCACGACTGTCTGCTCGCCACCAGCCAGTCCCCCGCCAGCCCTGGCCCCTTGAGGGATGCGGCCCTGCGCCACACCCGTAGCACCCGCACCGAGCTGCTCGCCTTCGTGCGCAAACATGGCACCCAGGATGCCATTCAGCGCTGTCTCGGTCAGTGTCTGTGTCAGACCGAGCCAGCCTATCAACTGCATTAATCACACTAAAAAGAGGTGATCATGAGTCATACCCTGCCAGCCCTTGCCTACGGCTACGACGCGCTGGAACCCCACATAGACGCGCTGACTATGGAGATCCATCACAGTCGTCACCATCAGACCTACATCACCAACCTCAACGCCGCCCTGGCCGATCTCCCCGAGCTGGCGGCCCTGACGGTGGAGGCGCTGCTTGCCCGTTTCGACAGCCTGCCGGTGAACGTGCAGGGGGCGGTGCGCAATCACGGTGGCGGTCACGCCAACCACAGCCTGTTCTGGCAGGTGATGAGCCCGCACGGCGGCGGTGAGCCGAGCGGCGAGCTAGCTGAGGCGATCAATCGGGATCTGGGCGGACTGGAGGTCTTCAGGCAGGCTTTTACCCAAGCGGCGCTAAGCCGGTTTGGCAGCGGTTGGGCCTGGCTGGTGGTGGATGAGGAGGGAAGATTGCGGGTGGAGAGCAGCGCCAACCAGGACAGCCCCTTGATGCAGGGCCATGTGCCCATACTGGGACTGGATGTGTGGGAGCACGCCTATTACCTCAAGTACCAGAACAAGCGGCCCGATTACATCGCCGCTTTCTATCGGGTGATCGACTGGCACGAGGTGGCACGCCGCTATCGTGCCGCGCTGGCATGACCGTCGGCAGGATTGTGCACGCAGCCAAATGAAAGAGACCCGTCTGATGGCGGGTCTCTTGTTTGTGTCTTGTCAGGGCGTTGAAGCGGGGGCTGCGCCATGGGTTGCCATGGCCGGGCCGGTCGAGAGCGCCGCACTGGTTGCTGCGGCAGCGCTGGCGGTATCGGCCCCCTTGCTTGCGGTGGCCGCGCTGGCGGCAGGCGCAACCGGCGGGATGGGCAGGCAGGGCTGGCTTGTACCTATGGTGCTCAGGGTCTGGCAAGGGGTGGGGCCGCCGATGACGATGGGCTCGCCGAGGAACTTGGGCCCCTTGTCCAGCACGTAGAGATCGAGCAGTCCCATCAGGCGGGCGAATACCTCGCGTACCCGGGTCTTGATACCTTGATAGGCGCTGGGATCCTTGGCGTTGAAGCCGACGGCCTCGATGCCGAAGTGGCGGGCGATAAAGATGGCGCGCTCGTTGTGAAAGGCTTGCGATACCACGGTGAAGTGGGCCTGACCAAACACCTCCTTGGCGCGCACGATGGAGTCCAGGGTGCGAAAGCCGGCGTAGTCGCTGTAGATGGCCTTGGCCGGGATACCGGCCTGGATCAGGGCCCGCCGCATCTGGCGTGGCTCGTTGTATTGCACGGTAGCGTTGTCACCGGAGACCAGGATGTAGTCCACTTTGCCGTTGTTGTAGAGCTCGGCGGCAGCCTTGATCCTGTACTTGAAGTAGTGGTTCGGACTGCCCCCGATCAGGTACTTGGAGGTGCCGAGCACCAAAGCGACCCGGTTGTAGGGGACCGCATCGACGTCGTCATAGGTGTAATGACGGGCATCCGAGATGGTCCACTCGCTGTAGCCCAGCAGCATGGCGGCAGATGCCAGCAACAGGCAAAAGCAGGCGAGGAGGATCTTGGCAAACTTCTTCATGCGCGGTGCGGTTCAGATCTGAAGTAATAGGTGACAGGGGGTCATTCTATTACAAGTTACCGCTGCACGTCAGGCTTGATAGCGGCCGATGGCATCACTCGGGCAAAGGTTGTCGCATCCTGTGGCTGGCTAACCGGTTGATCCTGCACCGATAAAAACCTCTCGTATAAAAACAAGGGGCAGCCGTGGCTGCCCCTTGTCGCTAGCGTCTCATCCTCAGTGGGAGGAGTCGTTCGCCTTGCACTCGTCAGACTCCTTGTTGGCTTCCCACCAGGGCAGCAGATCGCGGCTCAGCCAGCTCTGGTAGGCCTCGCTGTCGCTCGCGATCAACTGATCCAGCTCGGCCTCGAAGGCGTTCATCGCCTGCTGCTTATCCGGGTTGCGCAGGGCTTGGGCCATGGCCAGCCAGCTGGCGCCGCGGCCGGTCTCGTTCAGGAAGCGATGCACCGTATAGGACCAGGAGTAGACCATATCGCCACCCTTGTCGTAATCCAGGTGCAGTATGTCGGCCAGGCTCGGTCGCTCGGCCGCCGGGCGATCCGAGACGTTATCCATGCCGCGGGCGAAACACTGACCGTGGGCGATGAACTCCGCCAGCCCTTCCGACCACCAGGTGGTGCGGTTGAGCGGGTAGTGACCGAAGCTGCCGTACTGGTTGAAACGACCATCCAGGTAGTGCACGTACTCATGGCGGAGGTTCCACACCTGGAAGGCCGGGCGCTTCCACTCCGCCTCATAGGCGAAGAAGCGGGCCTGGTTGCCGGGACGCGCCGGATCCCCTTCGATGTAGATACCGCCGTTGTCGGTGGAGACACCACCAAACAGGGCGCCGCCGTAGCGCTTCCAGTCGGCGGAGGAGTTGAAGATCACCAGCTCCAGCACCTCGTTGTTGTCATCACTCACCGGCTGCCAGCCTGTTTCCATCTGCTGATGGAACTGCCGCTCCTCGGCGCCCAGCTCGTGGCAGATGCCGTTGGCCTGTTCCTGGTTCAGATCCTGGGCTCGCAGGCGCAGGGTCGGCGAGCAGGTGTGCTCGAACGGCAGCACGTTTTCCACTCGTATCGGGGTGCAGAGTCCGGCAAAGTCACCGCTGATACAGGCCTCGCTGGTGCGATCCGTGTAGGTCAGATAGTAGGTGGAGAGGGTCAGTGACATGTCATCCAGCAGGGCCGGACTCTGTTGACCGCCGGGGATCAGGTCATGATGACGGATGAGAGCGATGACGGAGTCATCCAGCAGCTTGCGATAGCCTTCGCTCTCGTCGGGACGGGTATAACGGGCGACCCGGTAGAGGCGGGTATAGGCATCCAGCACGTTGCTGAGCAGGAAGAGATCCGGACCATCCCGTTCTTGCCACAGCGACAGCTCGCTCATGCCTAGGGCGTGCAGCTGTTTGCGCAGCTCGGCATCCTGCTGGCGGAAATCGGCGGCGAAGGCATCGCTATAGTCGCTGGCGAAGTCGAGGAAGTTGAGCAGATCGAACAGACCGGTTGCCCAGGCGTGCTGACCATTGATCTCGCGGGCATGCTGGGTGCTGTAGGCCAGCATCTGGTTGAACTGGCCGAGCAGGGTACCAAACCGGCTCTGCACCGCCGGGCTCTTGAACTGGCCATGCAGGGCGATACTCCAGGCGCCCATGACGGCTCCCACCTCATCGCTGACCTGCTTCGGATAGAGCCGTGGATGGGCGCCGAGCGCGGTCAGCGCCTTGGCCAGTGCCTCGGCTGCGGCCGGGCCGTCTTCCTTGTGCTTGCCGTAGTTGTGATAGTTGTGGGCGCGCACATATTCGAGCAGCAGCTTCATGGCCGGATGGGCGGGCTGATTGGCCGCCAGCAGGCTCTGGATGCCGCGCGACACGGCTAGCAGCTTGGTGTCATCGTGGCCATAGTTTTCCTGCCAGACGGGAGCGGGCTGGCCGCTGGCATCCTGCACTATCTTGGCTGCGTCGGCATCCAGCAGGTCCGTGCTCGGTTGTTCCGGCTCGGAGCAGGCGCGGCCATCGGCGCGGCGGCAGTCGATCTGCTCCTCCTTGCTGGCCAGCACTATGGGGCGATTGAGCACCCGGCTCTCTTGCCACTCTTCAGTTTCCGGCAGTGTCTGCCATTCGCTGCTACCGACCGGGTATTGATAGCCGGAGTCTTTCAGTACCACCTGCACCTTGCTACCGGCGGGCAGGGTCTGGCGACAAACCCGGTAGCTGATGGTCTTGTCCCCTTCCTGGCGGGTCTGGGGTTCATCACACTCCTGCTGGGTTTTGGCCTGATCCAGTTGCCAGCTGTACTGGCGCCAGACGTGGAGCTCTTTCACCTGGCGGGCGGCCTGACTACCGGCCACAGGTTGCAGGCGGAAGAAGATCTGCTCGAGGCGGCCATTCCGCTCGTTGGGGGACTCTTCCAGTACATTCAGTTGCTGCCAGTTTTGCGGCTGATATTGCCAAACCTGTTCGGTACAGCGGCCCTGGGCATTGAGCTTGCAGCGATCCAGCTCCTGCTCGCTGTGACTCAGGATGATGCGCTCGGCCAACGACAGACGATCCTGACGCGGAGCGGTCGGGGTGCCCGTCAGGGGTTCCCAGCGGCCTTGTTTCATGCCGTAGCCAAAGTCATAGCTGCTGGCAGGGATGGCCTTGCCTACCGGCACTACCTGCTCGCAGAGGAGGTAGCGGATCTGCCAACCCTGCTCGATTTTGAGCTGCGGCTTGCCGCACTGCTGCTCTGCCAGCGCGATCAGATTGGCACCGCTCCAGTCGAAGCGGCGATAGACCCGCAGTTGCTGATAGGGGGCATTGTCATTACGGGCGCTGAGCTCGTAGTTGACTTCGGTGATCCGATCGCTCAGTTGGCGGCTCGATTCACTGTCCAGCCGGTATGCTTGCCAGTCGGTGGGGGAGTAATTGGCCAGCGCCGAAGTGGCGAGCAGGCCCGGTGCTGCCAGAAGCAGCAACCTTGTACCCAGATAGTTCATTTTTATCCCTTTAGATGAGAGTCTGCGTGGTTATCGCGGGCAATGTACTAAGTTCCAAAAGGCTATCAACTCACCAATCAGGCGATATAAATCATTTATTTAGCTTGGTTCATAACAAAACAAGCCCCATTGGGGGCTGCAGTGATAGCAAGGACTCATCTGCCATCTGGGGGGGCTAAGCATCCAGCCTGTTAAGGCCAGGTGTCAGGTATCGCCGGTACGGCGTGAGCCATGGCTCACGCGCTCGCACAGAGAGCCGGTTGGTGCATGCGATTAGAGGGGGGAGGTATAGAAAAGGCACAAAAAGGAGGCCCCCTGGGACAGGGGACAATAACAGTATGGGAGGTCAGGACGCGGGAGCTCGCTGCTGACAAGAGCACAACAAGACAGCTGAGGACCCCGGTCCTTCTGTCTACAGCCCTTGGTCAGCAGGTCATGGACAAACTGGTGCACTTGCCCGGGAATGCAAGCGATCTGGCGCTGCGACTTCGTGCTGTTAGAGGTAGCTCACAGTCACTATGGCCATCTTGGCGCTGCCCTCTGACAATTTGTAATTCAGGGTGCTGTTGAGAGTGTTGAGGCTGCCAGCTTGCTGCAGGCTGGCCAAATCCAGGGTCTGGCGCTGAATGCCTGAATAGCAGGTCACGCTGTTGTCCGAAAAATCACACGGCGTTTCGTAGATGGTCCCGGTGAAGGTCACGCTGCCATCGTGAGCTGAGGCTGTGCCGGGCAGCAGTGCGGCGCCAAGCAGCAAGGCGGTGGCGGCAGAGGAGGCGTAACTGAGAATACTTTTGCGGATGGAACCGGCAGAGGCGTTGGAAGTGTTCATTTTATGTCCTTTTCGTTACATGTGTTGTACGAAAAGGGCAACGCAATCAAAGAGAATGGCATACAGCTTATGACATCACTCTTCTCAGATGGCAGCTCCGCTGTCTTAGGTATTGAAACCCTTAGACCGGTGGCTTTGCGTCCCGACCTTTCGACCGGTTTGCCCTTTACTCTATGTGTAGATGATAACACCCTACTTTGAGAAATCAATCAGCATAAAAACATGAGATATGGGTCACAGATAGCAGAAATCATGAGTGTCCAGATGAGAGAGATATATTGGTGACCTACTGAGGAAATGGAGTGGTTGAATATCAATATGAACATTATAAAACAGCGCGACAGTGAAAATATGCTCGTCTATTGCATTATCTGGCTTTAATAGTGAGGTTGTTCATCCGTCGCACATAACTGCGATATTTATTTTGCTTATATGCAATATGTTTTATGATGATTACCTGATTACCTGATTACCTGATTACCTGATTACCTGATTACCTGATTACCTGATTACCTGATTACCTGATTACCTGATTACCTGATTACCTGATTACCTGATTACCTGATTACCTGATTAC
>NZ_JAACGC010000070.1:0-22123 GCF_029237385.1 Aeromonas sp. 1HA1 | reverse complement strand
GCGAACAGGGATTGCAGGCTGGAGCTCACTCTGGGAAGGCTGGCAAACACTGCAAAGTAAACTGGACGGCTTTATTGCCGCCAAAGAGATGATGGCTTCGGGGATCAAGATCTGATCAAGAGACAGGGCGCGACCCTTGCCTTATTTTGACCCCACCAGTCAGCCCACGTTTATTTATCCCGCCAGGGTATTCCATGGGATTTCGCGCATCTTTCGCTCATTCCAAACCCAAAAAGCCTCTTGCGAAGCCCTTTACTCATCAAAAAGCGCCATAAGAAACCCACCTGATTTTTTATAAACAAGATCTCGACCACACCATTTACTTAGCCTGCTAAACAATTACAATACTTAGCAAGCTAAGTAAATTGAGAGTGCTCATGATGAAAGATCTGGAAATGTTGCGCGAGTTGTCCCTCGCCGAGCGCGTCGGACGACTGCATCGACTGTGGCGTACCGTGGCCGATCTGGAGCTGGCGCCGCTGGGTCTGACCCATCCGCGCTGGACCGCACTGTGGAAACTCAGTCGCCTCGGTGGTCACCTCAGCCAGAAGACGCTCGCCGAGGCACTGGAGATAGAGCTGCCCTCCCTGATGCGCACTCTGGGTCTACTGGAAGAGCAGGGGCTGGTGGAGCGCCACTGCTGTTGCAAGGACAAACGGGCCCGCATCGTCACCCTGACGCCAGAGGGCAAGGCGCTGCTCGACCAGATCGAGCATCGCATCATGGACATTCGCCGGGACCTGCTCACCGGCATCAGCCAGCGAGAGCTGGAACAATTTGAAGACATAGTGCACCGGATCTCCGCCAACGCCCTCGGCAAGATAGGTGCACAGAGTGAAGAGAGAGAATAGGATGACCCCGAATCAACAATTCAAACGCTGGATAAAATGGGCCATGGGGAGCTTCATACTGCTATTTGGCTACTTCCTGCTGGCCGACCTCAAGATGCCGCTCACCCCGCAAGCCATGGCCACCCGCGTCGTGACCAAGCTGGCCCCCCAAGTCAGTGGCAAGGTGGCGCAGGTCGCCGTCGGCAACAACCAGCATGTCAAACAGGGGGATCTGCTGTTCACGCTCGATCCCGCCCCCTTTGAACTGGCCGTCGAACAGGCCCGGCTCGCGCTGGATCAGGCCGAGCAGCAGAACCGTCAGCTCGACGCCACCCTGAACGCTGCTGCCGCCGACTTCAACTCGTTGCAGAGTCAGGCCTCCCAGAAGCTGCGGGAAGCCGAACGCATCGATGCACTCTATCGCCGTCGCATGGTGTCAGAGCAGCAAAAAGATGACGCCGACAGCGCGTTTCGCACTGCCCAGGCCAACGTGATGGCCAGCAAGGCCCGCATGACCCAGGCCAGGGTGAACCGCGGCCTGCCCGGTGATGACAACCTGTTGCTACGCCAGGCGCGCAACCACCTCGCCCAGGCCGAGCTCAACCTCTCCTACAGCCAGATACAGGCCAATCAGGATGGCATCATCACCAATCTGCAACTCAAGCCGGGCAGCTTCGCCGCAGCCGGAGCCCCGCTGCTGGCGCTGGTCTCCGAGCAGGTGGACGTGATCGCCGATTTTCGCGAGAAGAGCCTGCGGCACGTGGCTCAGGATAGCCAGGCGCTGGTCGCCTTCGATGGCGAGCCGGGCAAGCTTTATCCGGCCCGTGTCACCAGCCTGGATGCCGGAGTCAGCGCCGGTCAGTTCGATGCCAACGGTCTGCTGGCCAGCCCCACCGAATCGGATCGCTGGGTGCGCAACGCCCAGCGGCTGCGGGTACACCTGACGCTGGAGCAGTTGCCAAGCCACCTGCCGGCCGGTGCCCGCGCCACAGTGCAACTGCTGCCGGACAACGCACTAAGCGCTCTGTTTGCCCGTGGCCAGATCCGCCTGCTCAGCCTGCTGCACTACATCTACTAAGGTGGCAACGATGAATCTGTGGCACAGGCCCCTCACCGCCAACGAGCTGCGCCAATGTCTGCGCATCGCCTTTGGCTGCACCCTTGGCTTCCTGCTCTGCAAGCTGTTTGGCTGGAACTATGGCGTCCTCTATACCGTGACCCCGGTATTGCTGCTGGGCATGGTGCCTGTGATGAACGGCCATGCCGCCCGTCAGCTGATGGCGGCCGCCGTTATCTGCGGGGTGGAAGTGGGGCTGCTGGGAGGGCTGTTTGGCGGCCATCCCGGCCTGATGATCCCCATCGCCTTCCTGTTGTTTCTCTACCGCTTTGCCGCCATGTCCCGGGGCAGCCTGTTCCTGTTTGGCGCCAATGGCGTGATGAGCCTCAGTATCATGCTGCACTTTGCCAGCTACCCGCAGACCGATCTCAACGACCTCATCTTCAACAATCTGTGGGCCAGCACCCTGTCGGTGCTCATCGCCTACCTGATGACGGCACTGATCCCGGATGTGGAAGAGCGGCCCAAGCCGGCTGCGCCCCCCAAGGCACCACACCGGATGCGGCACGAGGCCCTGCTCGGCGCCAGCATAGCCACCCTCTCCTTCATGGTGTTCCAGATCTTCGACTTGCGGGACTCCATGTCCGCCCAGGCCACCACCCTGCTGCTGCTGTTTCCCATGCACTGGAACGGTGCGCTGAGCTACGCCCGCAAGCGGGCCATGGGCACACTGCTCGGTGTGACCTTCGGCCTGCTCGGCCAGCTGGTGCTCTACGACTGGTCCGGTTTGCTCCTGCTGGTCGCCCCCATGCTCTGGCTAGGCGCCATGCTGTTCAGCCACGCCCATGTGAAGGAGGCGAGCGGCTCCGGGGTCGGCTTCGGCGCCCTCACCACCCTCGGCATACTGTTTGGCCAGTACCTGGCCCCGGGCAACGATCTGGTGTTCAGCGCCCTCTATCGGGTGAGCAGCATACTGTTTGCCATCGTCGCCACCCTGCTGGCCTGTTACCTCATCCACCGGCTGCTTAACCGCTTCGAGGCGACCCGGTTCGGTTATTGACCTGCCGTTGTTAGCTCAAGGAGCTGCTGTTTGTCGCCCCGTTATGCCTACCGGGACGTTTTTTTGTCCGCGTGTTGCGCCAGCCACTCTGATCAGGCAACAACCGCAACGGGTGGTCACACGACGGAGGGGCACAATGGCACGAGTTCACAACTGCTGGCCGTAGCCCTCTCACTGGAGATGAACGACACCTGCGCTGCCCCTGTGCTGATCGCCGCCGAGGATGACGGGGCCCCTTAATTTGCGCGCTAAACAAGGAGAGTGGCCAGCCACAGGGAGAGGCCATGGCCAAGCGCAGCGAGTAGGGACTGTGGAAGATCAAAAACAATGACGCCAACGAGGCGCGGGTACGACACTTTGCAGCCAGGCTTGAACGCCATTGAACAATTTTTCAGCAGCTCCGGCGATATATATCGAACCCGGCCCGAACCGTGCTACTGTGGCCCCTCACTTACCGGCCGATTGCGCTCTGCACCTGATGACAGGCTTGTCATGCAAAAGAGTCGCCAGCCAGGGCATCCCTTGCCCACCTCTCACCCTCAACCTGACGTCGCCAGACCAGCTGTATTGACCCGATGCCATAAGGCGCATCCCTTCCCCGTCGCAGCCTGTTCTCACTGTTGTTATCTGCTATCCACTCTTTTTACTGCGACAGCGGCCATCCCGACGAAAACAAGCTTCAAGCCAGCGGCCTGAGGCGATTTTCTGTTTGGCGCAGCCCTGCCGCCCACACAGGACACATTGACATGATTGCCTACCTCATTCTGGTGCATCGCTATCCCGATCAGTTCAAGCGCCTGTTCAAGGCGATTTACCACGACAGCAACCACTACCTGATCCACGTGGACAAGAGCTCGGGTCCTGAGCTGCAGCAGGAGATAACCCGGTTTCTGGCGGATTACCCCAACGCTGGCATGCTCCCCAGCAAGAATGCGCTCTGGGGCGGCTACAGCCTGGTGGATGCGGAGCTGCGCGGCATAGCGGCGCTGCTGGAGCAAAACAAGGAGTGGGAGTTCTTCATCAATCTGAGCGCCCAGGACTTCCCGCTGCGCTCCCAGAGTGACATTCATGACTTCCTGCGCGATCACAAGGGCAAAGATTTCCTCAAGGTCGCGGATCAGCGCCAGCACAGACCGGACACCCTGCACCGCATCGATCACTATGTGACCGAAACCGCCCAGGAGCTGGTGTGCGAACCGGTGAAGACCCGTCCCTACCTGGAAGGAGTGACCCCCTACATTGGCAATCAGTGGATGATCCTGAGCCGGGCCTTCTGCGAATTCGTCAGCCACAGCCCCGAGGTCGATCGTTTCAAGGATTTCTACCGCCACACCCTGATCGCTGACGAGGGCTTCTTCCAGACGGTGATCATGAACACCAGCTATCAGGGCCAGATAGTCAACGATGACAAGCGAGCCATCGACTGGATCCCCATGGGTGACATCAAGCTGCGCCCGCGCGACTACACGGTGCACGACGCCGAGGCCCTGCAACAAAGCGAGCACCTGTTCGCCCGCAAATTTGACGAGACCATAGACAGCGACATTCTGGATATCCTGGAGCGAGCCATGAGATGCCCCCTCGACACACCTGTCATCCGGCAAGCTGCATTGGTATGACAATGCGAGTCATCCGGACACTTACCGACGCAATCCGCCTCCGGGAAGATTGCGACTTGGGCACAAACTGGTAGGCTCAAGCCGGTTGATACCGATGGAGAGTTCAAGATGAAGCACGCCAATATTCTGTTGCTGGGCATCACGGCCCTGACCCTGCTGAGCGGTTGCGAACGCGGGGCCACCACATTGAGCGTGACCGGCGGCGATCCCGTCACCTATCTGTGTGAGCAGGGCAAGAAGGTGCAGGTGAGTTACTTCGCCCTCTCCGACCAGAGCCTGAATTTCGTCAAGCTGGCACTGCCCGATGGCAAGGATTACACCCTGCCGCAGACAGTCTCCGCCTCCGGCGCTCGCTATACCGATGACCATGAGGCCATCTGGTGGAACAAGGGGGAGGGAGGATTCGTCGAGATGCGCGACAAGGATGGCGAGTGGCAGAGCGTCTACAACGACTGCAAACAACAGTAATGAGAAATCCCGGCCTGGCCGGGATTTTGTTATTTAACCTCGATATCCAAGCGACTCACGACACGCACCGGTATGGCGTCCGGGTTCTGCTCGGCGACCCGATAGCGGGTCTTGGCCAAGCCCGACAAGGCGACGAGATCCAGCACACAGGGCGGCTCGGATGCCACTCTCTCGGGACTGAACAGGTTGCCATTGGAGTCAATGAGATAGCGGATCGCCACATCCCCCTTGCCGGGCAGGTCTCCTACAGGACGGAACCACCCAGTCTCTTCTTCCTGTACCCAGCACCCTGACAACTGCTCCGGGGTCATATCGATCGGCGGCTGGTTCAGCGTCACTGTGGGGCTCGGGGTCGCTCCCCCAAGCAGGCCGAGCACAGCGCCCAGCAGCAAGACATTCAAACGCATTCAACACGCCTTGTTGAGTCGGATCAGGATGACGCGGCGCCATCCTCCGGCACGATGGCCGACCAGTGACGGTAACAAGTCGACGCCGTTTGAACATCATAAAAAAAGCCAACCCGGTCGGGTTGGCTCAGCATGCAACGGATAGCCTGATTCAGCCGCGCCTGTCACTCACCACCAGCCAGAGCGCATGCACCATGCCGGGCAGGCCACCGAGCAGGGTCAGCACTATGTTGATTAAAAAGTGCAGGCTAAAACCCACCTGGATAAAAGCGCACACAGGGGGCAGGAAAATGGCCAGCAGGATCTTGAACAGATGACTCATCTCGGCTCTCCTCGTCAATGATGTCGTCGATATAGGGATGGGCTAACCATAAACAGCCTTGGCTTCAACTGCAAACCAGAGAGGGAATACGCTCACCCGCTTCACCCCTGGCATTGAGGTTGTGGATCTGCTGATTGCTGCTGCCACGCCAGAGCAGACCCGGGTCCGCCAGCGCTTTTTCGAACTTGCCATCCACCAGCACATCCAGCAAGGCAACCAGCTCGCGCTGGGCATCTGAGAGCTCATTGAGCAAATAACCGGTCCAGCACCAGATATCCTTGCCCGGACACTCGGCCCGCACCCGCTTCACCAGCGCCAGCACGTGAGGCACGTTGGCCGGGTAGAGCGGATCGCCGCCGGAGAGCGACAGACCTCGCCGCTTGATGCGGCTGTCGTTAAGATCCCGGATGACGCGATCGCTCATCGCCTGATCAAACCGTTGGCCACCATCGAGCCGCCAGGTGCTCTGGTTATAGCAGCCCGGGCACTGGTGCTCGCAGCCCGACACAAACAGGGTGGCGCGGGTGCCGGGGCCGTTGATCACATCGACCGGGTAGTATTGGTGGTAGTGCATCGCTTGTTTCCTGCCTCGCTCATGGCAGAGCGGCATGGCTGCCGCCCTCCAATGAAAATGGCCCCTTGAGTCAGGGGCCTGCGCTTCATCGCGTTTGCGCTCACATATGTTTGACGCGGCGCTTCACCTCTTCCTGCTTGCCCGCGTTGAAGGGGCGCGCATCCGGGCTGCCGAGATAGCCGCAAACACGTCGGGTCACCGACACCTTGGCCGGATCGTGGTTGCCGCAGCGCGGGCAGGTAAAGCCCTTGGAGGTGCACTCGAACTCGCCGGTAAAGCCGCAGTCGTAGCACTCGTCGATGGGGGTGTTGGTACCGTAGTAGGGCACCTTGTCATAGCTGTAATCCCAGACGTTCTCCAGCGCTTCCAGGTTGTGCTGGATGTTGGGGTACTCGCCGTAGCAGATGAAGCCGCCGCTGGCGATGGGCGGATAGGGCGCCTCAAAGTCCAGCTTGTCGTACGGGTTGACCTGCTTCTCCACATCGAGGTGGAAGCTGTTGGTGTAATAACCCTTGTCGGTCACCCCGGCCACCACACCAAACTCCTTGGCATCGATGCGGCAGAAGCGGGTGCAGAGGTTCTCGCTCGGGGTGGAGTAGAGACTGAAACCGTAGCCTGTCTCCTCTTTCCACTCGTCGGTCGCCCTCTTGAGCCGCGCTATGATGGCGATGGCCTTCTGGCGCAGGGTATCGCTGTCAAACAGATGGACATCGGTGCCAAACAGGGCGTTGATGGTCTCGTGCACCCCGATATAGCCGAGCGAAATGGAGGCGCGGCCGTGCTTGAAGATCTCGCTGACATTGTCATCTGCCTTCAGACGCACGCCGCAGGCTCCTTCCATATAGAGGATAGGGGCGACCCGCGCCTTGACGCCGTCGAGGCGCTCGATGCGATACATGAGCGCTGTCTTGGCCACGCGCAGGGCGGCATCCAGCTTGTCCCAGAAATCCGCCTCATCGCGAGATTTCAGGGCGATACGCGGCAGGTTGAGGCTGACCACCCCTATGTTGTTGCGTCCTTCATGGATCAGCTCACCATTTTCCTCATAAGCCCCGAGGAAGGAGCGACAGCCCATGGGCGTCTTGAAGGAGCCGGTCACCTTGACCACCTGGTCGTAGTTGAGTATGTCCGGATACATCCGCTTGGAGGCACACTCCAGCGCCAGCTGCTTGATGTCGTAGTTGGGATCGCCCTGTTTGTGATTGAGGCCATCCTTGATGGCGAACACCAGTTTCGGGAACACGGCCGTCTTTCTGTTCTTGCCAAGGCCGGCAATGCGGTTGCTGAGGATGGCGCCCTGGATCATGCGCGACTCCCAGCTGTCGCCAAGGCCGAAGCCGAAGGTGACGAAGGGGGTCTGACCGTTGGCGGTGTGCAGGGTATTGACCTCGTACTCCAGTGACTGGAAGGCGTCGTAGCACTCCTTCTCGGTACGGGCCATGGCGTAAGCGTCCACATCACTGATGCCCCACTCCTCGGCCACTTCCCTGTGTTTCTGCCAGCTGATGGTCACATAGGGGGCCAGTACCTCGTCAATGCGGTTGATGGTGGTGCCACCATAGATGTGGCTCGCCACCTGGGCGATGATCTGGGCGGTGACCGCGGTGGCCGTACTGATGGATTTCGGGGTATCGATCTCCGCATTACCCATCTTGAAGCCGTGGGTCAGCATCCCCTTCAGATCGATCAACATGCAGTTGAACATCGGGAAGAAGGGCGAGTAGTCGAGATCGTGGAAGTGCAGATCGCCGCTCTCGTGGGCCTGCACCACATCCCGGGGCAGCATGTGGCTGGTGGCGTAGTGCTTGGCGACGATACCGGCCAGCAGGTCACGCTGGGTCGGGATCACCTTGGAATCTTTGTTGGCGTTCTCGTTGAGCAGGGCGGCGTTGGTCTGCTCGACCAGACCACGGATCTCCTGGGCCAGCCGGCCGCGGGCCTCGCGAGCCTGATCCCGGTCGTGACGGTATTCGATGTAGGCACGGGCGATGGCCTTGTCGTCGGAGGCCATCAGATGGTTTTCAACCCGGTTCTGGATCTCGTGGATATCCACCTCACCACGCCCTTCCAGCTCCTGACTGACCGCGCTTGAGATACGCAGTGCCAGAGCCGAACTGGCCTGATTGACCGCTTCTGCCGCTCGGCCCACTGCCTCGGCAATCAGCTGGGCATTGAATGGTGCGCGACATCCATCACGTTTGATCACAACCGGTTTCATCGATTTTCCCCGTTAAAAGGCCAGGCAATCTGCCCTTGGCTCACCCTTGTTGGGCCCCCCTCCCGGCATCTCATCCTGGACGCAAATAAATTCAGCCGAGGCTTGACAAACCCGGGCTGAAGATAGGAAGGGAACAGCTTATGCACAGCTTAATAACACAACATATAGGGATTAAAAACGAATGCATGCCCATATGTGGTGTCTATTAGGCACCAAAGCGCGGCCTTATTTCTTGATCCAGAACAGGTTTTGAGGCGAGTGGCGCAGTTCCCGACCAGTGAAAAACAGCCCCATAAAAGGGCATCCCAAGCCTGGTAAGGGCTGGCGTTCGATGGGACCATGACAGAAAAAAGCGCCCCCCCTGCGACCATAGTTGACAAGGGTACCCGTGGCGTAAAACAGGCATAATGTACGGAATGTCATTGCCATCAACGGGACCCGACATGGCCAAGCCCCTGCTACTGCTGCTGTGCCTCCTGCCCTACCGGTTGTGGGCGGCCGAGATCCTGGTGATCAGCAGCTATCACCCCGAATACCTGTGGGATCAGAGTTACAACGCCAGCCTGCAGGCCCATCTGAGTGGCGAGAACCACATCAGCCACTTCTACATGGACACCAAGCGCCAGCCCAATGGCGATGTCGACAAGATTGCCCAACAGGCACTGGCCCTCTACCAGCAGATCAAGCCGGATCTGGTGGTGCTCGGTGACGACAACGCCATCAACTATCTGGCCCACGAGATTGCCTCCCTCGGCACCCCCGTGGTGTTTCTCGGCATGAACGAGAACCCGCGCCACAAGGGGCTGGTCGGCCACCCCAAGATCACCGGCGTGCTGGAGCGTCCTCTGCTCAAGCGCAACATCAGCGAGATGAGCCAGCTGATGGGCGGCATCAAGAAGGCACTGGCACTGTTTGATTCCAGCAACGTGGCACTCACTGCTATCGAGGATGAGTTCAAGAGCCAGACCGATCTGCGGGTCGGCCAGACCCGGGTCAACAGCCAACTCATAGGTGACTACAGCCTCTGGCAGGAGACGGTACTCAACGCGAGAAAAAATGGCTACGAAGCTCTCTTTATCGGTCTCTACCACACGCTGGTGGACGATGCTGGCAAGCACGTCAGCGAACAGACGGTGCTGGAGTGGACCAGTACCCACAGCCCTGTGCCCATGTTCTGCTTCTGGGCGTTTTCGGTGGGCTCGGGCAGGGCCATCGGCGGCCTGGTGCTGGATGGGCGAGATCAGGGGGCCAAGGCGGCTGGGCTCGTCAACGCCATCCTGGCGGGGGCTCAGCCCAACACGCTGGCGCCGCGCGCCGCCCTGCGCGGCGAGTATATATTCAGCAAGCACGAGCTGGCCCGCTGGCAGCTCACCCTGCCCGACAAGTGGCGCGACAAGATCCTGTTGCGTGAGTGATTCACAGCAACAAAAAAGAGAACCCGGCCTCGCCGGGTTCTCTTCTTATCAGACAGGGCCAGCAGCCACCTAGGCTTGCAACGCCTGTTGCAGCTCTTCTTCGGTCCAGATGGTGATGCCGAGCTCCTGCGCCTTGGTCAGCTTGGAGCCTGCCGCCTCCCCCGCCACCAGCACATCTGTTTTGGCCGACACCGACCCCGCCACCTTGGCCCCCAGCGCCTGCAGCGCCGCCTTGGCGTCGTTGCGTGAAAGCTGGGTGAGGGTGCCGGTCAACACGAAGGTCTTGCCGGCAAAAGGCTGATCGCTTGCCTCCTTCTTCTCGATGGCCGGCCAGTGGATACCGGCCGCCAGCAGGGCTTCCAACACCTCCACATTGTGGGGCTGACGCAGGAAATAGTAGACGTGCTTGGCCACCACGTCCCCCACATCCGCCACCGTCAGCAACTGCTCTACCGTGGCGGCCCGCAGGGCTTCCAGGGTGAGGAAGTGATTGGCGAGGTTGAGCGCGGTCGCCTCCCCCACCTCGCGAATGCCCAGCGCAAACAGGAAGCGCGGCAGGGTAGTGCTGCGCGCCGCATCGATGGCCGCCACCAGATTGAGTGCAGATTTTGGTCCCATACGCTCCAGCCCGGCGAGCTGGATGGCGTTGAGGATGAACAGATCGGCCGGGGTCTTCACCAGTCCCTTGTCCACCAGCTGCTCGACAATCTTGTCGCCAAGGCCGTCCACATCCATGGCACGGCGCGCGGCGAAGTGCTTGATCGCCTCCTTGCGCTGCGCCTCGCAGAACAGACCGCCGGAGCAGCGGGTCACCACCTCCCCCTCCAGCCGCTCCACCGCAGATCCACAGACAGGGCACTGGGTCGGGAAGAGGATCGCGCGGGCATCAACGGGGCGCTGCGCCTCCACCACGGCGACGATCTGCGGGATCACGTCCCCTGCCCGGCGCACGATCACGGTATCGCCGATCATCACCCCGAGCCGTTCAATCTCGTCAGCATTATGCAGGGTGGCGTTGGAGACGGTGACGCCACCAACGAACACGGGTTTCAGCTTGGCCACCGGGGTCACGGCGCCGGTACGGCCAACCTGAAACTCGACGTTCTCAAGCTCGGTCATCTCCTCCTCGGCCGGGAACTTGTGGGCGGTCGCCCAGCGCGGCGCGCGGGCCACAAAACCCAGCTCCTCCTGCAGAGCGATGGCATCGACCTTGTAGACCACGCCATCGATCTCGTAAGGGAGCTCGCTGCGGCGAGCCAGGATGTCATCATGGAACGCCTGACAACCGGCAACTCCCTCTTTGAGCTTCACCTCGGGGCTGAGTGGCAAGCCCCACTCTTTGAGCTGATTGAGGCGACCAAAATGGGAGTCTCCCAATTGCTCGCCACCCACGCCCGCGCCATATGCATAGAAACTCAAACGGCGGTTGGCAGTAATTCGAGAGTCCAATTGCCTCAAACTCCCTGCAGCAGCATTACGTGGATTAACAAAAATTTTCTCGCCTGCAGCCGATGCTCGTTCGTTCAGATCAACAAAATCCTTCTTCCTCATGAAGGCTTCACCACGAACCTCCAAACGTAAAGGCCAATCTTTACCCTGAAGAGCCAAGGGGACAGACCGAATAGTTCTAACATTGTCAGTAATATTCTCCCCAACTCGACCATCACCACGAGTTGCGGCTTGAACTAATATTCCGTTTTCATAAAGCAGGCTAACTGCAAGCCCATCCAACTTTGGCTCACAACAAAACTTCAAAGTACCAGTAGACTTTAAGCGCCCTTCAATGCGATGAACAAAATCATCAAGATCTTCATTATTAAAGACATTATCCAAACTGAGCATGGGAACTTCATGCGTCACTTGCCGAAACTCAGGCAAAGGCGCACTTCCAACACGTTGACTTGGAGAAGAAGGGGTTCGTAACGAAGGCTGCTGCTTCTCGATATCAAGCAGTTCACGCATCAGGCGATCGTATTCGGCATCCGGCACGGTCGGCTCGTCCAGCACATAGTACTGATGGCCGTATTCGGTGAGCAGTTCACACAGTTGACGGTGGCGGGAGAGGGTTTCGCTCATGGAGAAGTCTCGGACTGTGGTTGAAATAATTAAGTTAACCGCACAAACAAAAATGCGGCACCTGGGTACCGCACTTTCTTATTCATTCGACCCGCATGGCGTATCAGTCGCGACTGGCCTCGTAGGCAGCCAGTTCGTGCCGGTAACGGGCTATGGTCTCGTCACTCAGCGGGCTGCGATCCATGTCAGTCAGCATGGCATCCAGATCGCTAGCCAGCTGATCGGCAGCCTGCAACATATGCTCGAAGGCAAAGGCGGCATTGCTGCGCAGCGGCAACTGCATGAACAGGGAGACACCCGGGGTGTCGAACTGTTCCATCCGGTAGGGATTGAAGGTGCCCGGCTTGACCATGTTGATCATGGAGAAGAGCACTTCCCCCTTGCCGTTGAGATCCTCGTGGCGATGGAAGATGTCCATCTCGCCAAACTTGAAGCCCAGCGCCATCAGGGAGGCCAGCAGGGTAGCCCCTTGCAGGTCGTGACCGGGGCGCGCCATCAGGTTGATGACATAGACATCCTGCCAGATCTTCTCGACCGGCGGGGTATCGAGCTGCGGCTCACGGACGGGCTCTTCATACACGGGCTCCTCGTAGGCAGGCTCGGGGACTGCATAACGGGCCTGCTTGTATTCAGGTGCCGGCGCCTGAACCGGTTCGCGCACACCGAACGTCGGGGCTGTGGCATAAGCCGGTTCGACCAGGGGTTCATCATCCAGCGGCTGCAACAGCGGCTCACGCTGGGGGCGTGAACGGTGTACCGGGGTACGACGGATCACCTGGGCAGGCTTGTGTACCGGCGCAGCAGGCGCTGCTTCTACTGTCTCGGCCTGAAGCGCCTCGAGCTCCTCCTCGTCCTCTTCGTAGACGGGGGGCGGGGCAACCGGGCGAGCGACAGGCTTGCGCACCACGGGGGGTGGCAGCTCGGCGTCATCATCCTCATCATCGAAGGCGGGGACGGGCGTACGGCGGCTGACATCCGGCTGACGAGCCTCGTCGCTGTGGAGCTTGGGCTCGGCACGACGGCTGCCACTGACCACGCGCACCTGACCAATGCCATCGCTGTCGAAGGCGTCATTGTCACGAGTTCGTGATTTGGATTCCATCCGGCCCAGAGGTTTCTCTTTGATCGGTGCCTGACGATTCTTTCTGTTGCTCCACAGCCCGTGAATGAGCAATGCCGCAATAGCAATACCGCCCAGGGCAACCAAGATGTAACGCAATTCCTGCATTAGCTGCTTCTCTTTCTAGTTTTGCTCAGCCAAAGCGACGGCTTCACCGATATCGACCGACACAATGCGAGAAACCCCGGGCTCTTGCATTGTGACGCCAACCAGTTGCTCAGCCATCTCCATGGAGACCTTATTATGACTGATGTAAACGAACTGTACTGTGCTCGACATCTCTTTGACAAGAGAACAGAAGCGACCGACGTTCACTTCATCGAGCGGTGCATCCACCTCATCCAGCAGACAAAATGGTGCTGGGTTGAGTCTGAAGATGGCAAAAACCAGCGCAAGTGCGGTTAACGCCTTCTCCCCCCCGGAAAGCAGGGCAATGGTAGCATTCTTCTTACCCGGAGGTCTTGCCATGATGCTCACTCCGGCTTCCAAAAGATCATCCGAGGTCAGCTCAAGCCAGGCACTGCCACCCCCAAACACTTTTGGAAAGAGGGATTTTAAATCTTCGTTGACCTTATCGAAAGTGTCCCGGAAGCGTATTTGTGTTTCTTTATCAATTCTTTTAATGGCTTGGCTCAAGGTTTCCAGCGCCTGTTCGAGATCCTGGCACTGGTTTTCCAGGTAGTTTGAGCGGGTTTTTGCCTCTTCATACTCCGCCAGCGCCGCCAGGTTGATGGCACCGAGCGCCTCCACTTGCGCTTCCAGCGTCTGGATCTCTTGGCGCAATTTGCCGCGATCTGCGGCGATCAACACCGCCTGATCGAGGTCCACCAGCCGCACACCCAACTCGTCGAACTGCTCGTGCAGCCCCTGACGGCGGGTCAGGTTGCGTTCGCGCTCCAATCTGAGCTGGGCCAGCTTCTCTTGCAGGGTCACCAGCTGCTTGTGATCGGCGCTGCGAGCCTGCTCCAGCTCGGTCAGCTGGCGCTCCAACTCAGCCAACCGTTGATGGCAGGCAAGTTGCAGCGCTTCCAGGTTGCGCTGCTCGGCCAGCAGGGGCGACAGATCCTGACCCTGTGTGGCTCCCGGTGCCTTGAGTTCGGCCAATTCCAGTCCGAGCCGGGCCAGCTCCTGCTCACGCAGCGTGATGAGCTGGCGCTGATTCTGCAGCTCCAGCTGCAAACGCTGGCAGCCGGCCTGCTGCTGCTCCCGGCGCAGGCGAGCCTCTTCCACCGCCCGTTCGGCACTGGTGACCCGCTCCTGGGCATGTTGCAGCGCCTGAGCCAGCGGCTCACCCTGCTCCTGCAGTTCGCCAAGCCGCGCTTCATCCAGCTCGAGCTGCTGCAGGGCAGCAGCCAGTCGCAGCGCCTCCTCGGCCTGCTCCTTGTCCAGCCTGATCAGCTCTTCGCCAAGCTGGCCGAGCCGCTGCAATCGCTCCTGGCGCTGACCCTCGCGCAGGCTCCAGGCTTCACGCAGTCGCTGCCACTGCGGCTCCTGCTCGCGCACCGTGCGCTGGGCCAGCTCAAAGGCGCCGTGCAGCTGGGCACGCTCGGCATCAGCCGCGCCCAGTTGCTCATTCAACAGGCCAAGTGCCTGTCGGCCTGCCGCCAGTTCTGTGTGTAACCGCTCACGCTCACCAAGCAGCGCCAGGGTACCGAGCGCCCCACCCTGACCCAGATCGGCCCAGTTGGAACCAAACCAGTCTCCCCCCGGGGTCAGTACCGACTCACCGGCCAAGAGGCCTGGCTGGCGGGCCAGCGCCGCCTCCCGGTTTTCCGCCAGCCAAATGGCATTGAGAAAGGCGGGAATGTGATCGCCCTCGAGCCGGGCCGCCAAAGTACCGGCAACCGCGGGCAGGGCCGGGCCAATCCAGAGTCCGCTCTGCTCAAGGTTGCAATCGTCCCCTGGCTGGGCGGTGAGCCAGCGCCCCAGTACCTTGTCCAGCGCCTGGGCCCACTCGGGCGTCACCTGCAGCCGATCCGCCAGGGTGGCCCCCACCATCTGCTCCCCCAAAATTTGGTCAAGCGTGGTAAGACGTGCTTCAAGCTCGCGCAGCAGGCCGCCCTGCTGACCCTGCTCTGACTTGCGCTCTTCATGGCGGGCCACACTGGCCTGCCACTGTTCATCGAGCTCGGCGAGCCGGGCGCGGGAGAGCGCCAGCTCGGCCGTCAGGGCATCCAGCGCGGGTTGCAGACTCTCCCCTTCCCCGCCGGGGGGGCCAGCCTGTTCATCCTCCAGCTTGAGGCGGGCCAGCCGGGTCTTGGCCTGCAGCTCTTGCAGACCATTCACCTGTGCCCGGGTCTGGTTGAGCTGCCCCTGTAACTGGCCGAGCTGCTGCTGCCACTGCTGCTGCCGCTGCCGAGCCTGCTCCAGCTGCTCGCCGGCTACCTGGCGCACTCCCTGCTGGTCGGTGAGCAACTGCTCACACTGTTCGAGTCGCGCCGATTCAACCTCCTCTCTGAGGGTGCCATCGGTCAGCTGCTCATGCTGGCTGGCCAGCTGGGCCTTGATCGCCTCGATACGCTCGCCAAGCGCCTGACGTCGGGCCTGCCAGTCGCGGCCAAGTTCGCTCTGGTGCAACTGTTGTTGTTCGAGGCGGGCAATGGCCTGACCACCGAGAAAGATCTGTTGCTGACGGCTCGCCTGCTCGGCCTGGGCCTCCTGACGGGCCACCGACAGGGTGACGTGGCGCCCCTCGTCGGCGGTACGCTTGGCATCCAGTGCCGCCAGCGCCTGTTCGGCTTGGGCCAGCTCGGCCTTGGCCTCGCCGAGGCGGGTCTCCAGCGCCCACAGCTCGGAACCGATGAGCTCGGCCCGGGCGGCGCGACTGCGGCCCTTGAGCTGCTTGTAACGCTCGGCGGTTTCGGCCTGGGCTTTCAAATGCTCGAGGCGCGATCCCAGCTCGCCACGAATGTCGCCGAGCCGCTCCAGGTTCTCCAGGGTATGACGGATGCGCTGCTCAGTTTCGCGGCGCCGCTCCTTGTAGCGGGAGACACCGGCAGCCTCTTCCATGAACAGCTTGAGATCGGCAGGGCGCGACTCCACCAGCCGGCTGACGGTGCCCTGCTCTATGATGGCGTAGCTGCGCGGGCCCAGACCGGTGCCAAGGAAGAGGTCGGTGACATCCTTGCGGCGGCACTTCTGGCCGTTGATCTGGTAGTAGTTGGAACCGTCGCGCAGCACCTCGCGGCGCACCGAAATTTCGGTAAAGCGGCCAAATTCACCGGGTACCCGGTTGTGGGGGTTGTCGAACACCAGCTCAACCGAGGCGCGGCCGTGGGGGCTGCGGTTGATGGATCCGTTGAAGATGACATCCGTCATGTTCTCGCCGCGCAGATGGCGGGCCGAGCTCTCCCCCAGCACCCAGCGCACGGCATCGATCACGTTGGACTTGCCACAGCCATTGGGTCCCACCACGGCGGTCATGTCGGCCGAGAACTCGATACGGGTCGGCTCGACAAACGACTTGAAACCGGCGAGTTTGATCAATTTCAGACGCATGGGAGCCTATGTGGGTAACGAAATAAAGAGGAGGCGGGCAGGCGACTTTACCAAATCCAAACCTTGTTTGTAATATGCTGGCACTTTCCCATGAACAGATGGAGCTCAGATGAGCCAATCCCCCCCTATGGTCAAAGACTCAATCAGCGGTGCGGACTACTTCCTGCGCGGCTTTTCACTCATCCGTCAGCCCGGCATCCGCACCTTCGTGGTGATCCCCCTGCTGGTCAACTTCGTGCTGTTTGCGGGGGCCTTCTACGCCCTCTTGCTGCAACTCGACGGCCTGTTCGGCTGGCTGCACCAGCAGATCCCCAGCTGGCTCGACTGGCTGGACTACCTGCTCTGGCCCATCGCCCTGGTGACCGTACTGGTGGTCTTCTCCTTCCTGTTCAGCTCGGTGGCGAACTGGATAGCTGCCCCCTTCAACGGCCTGCTGGCAGAGAAGGTGGAACAGATCCTCACCGGCAAGGTGGTCAGCGACACCGGCATGCTGGATATCGTCAAGGATATGCCCCGCACTTTCGGCCGCGAATGGACCAAGTTGAAATATTATCTGCCCAAGGCCATCGGCTGTCTGATCCTGTTCCTCATTCCAGTGGTCGGCCAGACGCTCGCCCCCGTGCTCTGGTTCCTGTTCAGCGCCTGGATGATGGCGATCCAGTACATCGACTATCCATTCGACAACCACAAAATCCGCTTTATCACCATGCGCGATACCCTCAAGCAGCACCGCGGTCAGTGCCTGAGCTTTGGCGCCCTGGTCACCCTCTTCTCCGCCATCCCCGTGGTGAACCTGTTCGTGATGCCGGTGGCCATCTGTGGCGCCACCGCCATTTGGGTGGATCACTACCGCGCCGAACAGCTCAACCGCTGAGCCCTTCCCCTGCGGCAAACAGGCACCCTGACGGTGCCTGTTTGCTTTTTTGCATTATAAAAAATAATGAATACCCTTCGTTGCTTGTCGCATACAGACTGAATTGATAGGATGCGGGCCTTTCTCGCACCCTGGGATATCTCATGTTACATGCACTCTTCTTGTTGGGCCTGGTGGCCGAAGGGATGACTGGCGCGCTGGCAGCGGGTCGGCGACGGATGGATCTGTTTGGCGTGGTGATCATCGCCTCGGCCACGGCCATCGGTGGTGGCACCATTCGCGATGTGCTGCTCGGCCACTATCCCCTGCTCTGGATCGAGCATCCGGAGTATGTGCTACTGGTAGCCGGCGCTGCCATGGCGGCTGTCATCTCGGCGCCACTGATGCGCTACCTCGGCAAGCTGTTCATGGCGCTCGATGCGCTGGGGCTGGTGGTCTTCTCCATCTTCGGGGCAGCCCGGGCGCTTGAGATGGGTCATGGGGCCGGTATCGCCTGCATCATGGCGGTGGTGACGGGGGCCTTTGGTGGCGTATTGCGAGATCTGCTCTGCCAGCGCATTCCGCTGGTGTTTCGCCGCGAGCTCTACGCCGCCATCTCGCTGGTGAC
Source organism: Aeromonas sp. 1HA1 (assembly GCF_029237385.1). Classification (NCBI taxonomy): domain Bacteria; kingdom Pseudomonadati; phylum Pseudomonadota; class Gammaproteobacteria; order Aeromonadales; family Aeromonadaceae; genus Aeromonas; species Aeromonas sp. 1HA1. The sequence goes on along the minus strand of NZ_JAACGC010000070.1, from coordinate 3,978 downwards.
GGCTGCCCTCTACTGCCTGGCGCTAGATCAAGGCCTGCCCAACGACTGGGCCGCCTTCGGTGCCATCGGCATCGGCTTCGTGCTGCGCTTGCTGGCGGTGCGTTTCAAGTGGGGGCTACCCACCTTCCATTACCAGTACGCGACGCACTGAGCGCGCCAGGTTCTGGCGAGGCGGTACGGATCGCCAACAACAAAAAAGCGCCTGACTGGCGCTTTTTTGTATTGAGAACCGGGCGTTTGCCTCAGTTGATCCCTTCCGAACTGAAGTAGGTCGCCTTGTCGGCGATAAAACGGATCTTGATATTCTTGCCCTCGTTGCCCCAGATGCAACTGGTGGTGCCCAGGGTATCGTCGCAGCGCTCCGCCTTGCCGAGGATGCTGCTAGCCTGCGTATAGCTGATCCCCATCTGCAACTTGTCGTAATTCTCGCGATTGAGCTTGCTGCAACCGGTCAGCAACAGGGCGATCAGGCCCCCGAGCAAAACATGCTTCATATGAATTTCCTCTGAGTGATGCCCATAGCCTACCAGCTCGGCCACCCTGTTTGCCAGCCGCGCTACAGCCCCCCGGATTGAGGCCGCCCACGGCTACCAGCTGCGAACAGGCCCGGTATCGAGGTGCACGAAGTTGTCGCTCGGGTAGTAGCCAACCCCGCCCACTTTGAGATTGAGCGCCGCCTTGCGCAGGTGTGCCAGCTGCACGCCCGGGATCCGCACATCCACCGCCTGCCCCAGGGTGTGATAGCTGTGCTTGGCCACACCGCGGCTCCTGCTGCGCTTCTGACGGTTGGTCACAGGGGAGCGATAACCGGAGATGAGCTGGATCTCGCCGTGACGGCCCAGCTTGTGCTGCAGCAGATAGAGCTGATCGAACAGCTTCCGGTCGATGTTGAACACTTCGTTGCGACGGTAGTCGCGAAAAATATGGTTGAGCTCGGCCAGCCCGTCTTTCAGGTAACGGCCATCCTCCCAATAGCTGGCGCTCACCCGCTCTCCGGTATTGAGATTGAAGAAACTGAGTTCACGTCCCGCCGTACTGCGACTCGCCATGGCCGGGGATGAAAGCAGGGCTCCCCCCAGCAGGCAACCGGCCCCCAGCAGCAGGCGACGCCGGCTTATCTCTTGTTCAAGCATCCGTTGTCCGTCCATCGCAGATTGAAGTAAAACAGGTGAATGAATTTGATACAGGGGCCCGAAACTACCTTCCGGGCCCCATCATGTCAAACCGCAGGGGCCCAATAGAAAAGCCCGGCACGGGCCGGGCTTTTCACTCTGTGGCAAGGATCACAACAAGCGACGTTGGAAACTGACTCGATCAAATCCATAGATATCGTTGCGCAGTTGCTGACGACCCTCTTCGTCGATCCAGCTGCTCCAATAGACAGTAAACACCGGGATCGGGGTGGTCAGCGGCAGCCACCTGGTCTGGGTCTCTTTCAATATGCTGGCCACCTTGTCCGGCTGGTAGCGAGAGTCCGCCAGCAACAGCTCAGCCAGATCGTCCGCATGCTCCACCCGGATGCAACCCGAGCTGAAGGCGCGCGCCCCCTGCTCAAACAGGGCCTTGCGCGGCGTGGAGTGCAGGTAGATGGCATCGTTGTTGGGCAGGTAGAACTTGTAGCGACCCAGCGCATTGTGATCCCCCGGCTTTTGCCGCAGGCGATAGGGGAAACCTGTCGCCAGCGCATGCTGCCACGCTTCCTCGGTAAACTGCACCGGATTGCCTTCGCCGTTGATCACCTCAAACTGCTCGCGGTTGAGGTAAGCGGGATCCCGACTCAGCTTGGGCAGAATGTCCTTGCTCAGGATGGAGCGTGGCACATGCCAGGCCGGGTTGAGCACGATCGAGCGGATCTCGCTGGCCAGAATGGGCGTCGCCCGCTGCTCTTTGCCGACGATGACCCGGCTGGTAAACACCTCGTTGCCGGACTCCACCACGCTCAGTCGATAGTCGGGAATGTTGACCAGCACGTAGCGGGCACCGGAGAGCTGATCCACCAGATCGCGGCGCCACAGGTTGCGCAGCAGGAGGCTGGCACGGACCTCGGGCCCGGTATTGAGCCAGCCGCGGGTCTGACGACCTATGATGCCGTCGGCGGTCAGACCATGGCGGCGCTGGAACTGCTTGATGGCCTGCTGGGTGTCGGCGTCATAGGTAGCGTCGTCATGGAGGGGAGCCACATCACCCAACTCGTTGAGTATGGTGCGGATCTGTCCCAGTTCGGCTGAGCTTTCACCCGCCCGCAGGGTCGGCATGGTCAGGGTCGGCCAGTGTTTGGCCATGGGCATGGCCAGCAGCTTGCGTACTTCCTCGCGCACCCTGTCGTACTCGGCAACCTGGGGTCTGAGCTGCTTGACCTGCTCCAGCAGGTTGTCACCGGCAGGCTCGTGGGCCAGCGGCTTGTTCAGATTGAGCTTGAGGGTCTGCATCTGCTCGCGGGAGACCAGATCCATGGCGCGCCAAGCCTGCTGGAAACGGGCCAGCTTGCCAAACACCTCGTCATAAATGGCGCCGCGCTGATCGGCGGGCTTGGCCTGCAGCCTCGTCCAGAGGCTGAAGAAATCCGGGTGCAGATGGGCCAGTACGGCCTCCTGCAACTGCAGCTCCAACTCGTGGCGAGCCTGCCCCGCCGTGCTGTTCTGGTACCAGTCGTGCTGCACCGCAGCATTGGTCACCACCACCTGACCCTCGCTGGCCTGCGCCATGGCCGCAGGCCAACAGCCCAGCCAGATCAGGTTTGCCAATGCCAGCCAATACGTCTTCCCCATGCTTACCTCAAGATCGGTTCACTTCAGCCTGTCAGACCCGGTGGTCAAGGCGCTCATGATGCGTGAATGCCAACGACTTTACTAGCTAGCGGGCGCGTAGCGTCGCCAGATAACGTCATACTCATTGGTTGCTCTAAATTCAGTCAACTCCCGATTGAACGCCTTGACAAACGCGGGCGACAGCCGCTTTTTGCTGAACATGAAAAAGGTCGGTGCCTCATATACGGGCATGGTGTGAGGCACGATCAGATCGACCAATCCCTCTTCTTTCAGACCCCAGGGGGTCGCCAGAATATCCCCGAGAAAACCATCGATTCGGCCGCGCACCAGCTTGCCATAGTTTTGCCGATCGTTGACCGCACTGACCTGGGCCGCATAACGGCGCACCAGCTCGGCGGTTTCAGCTCCATAGTAGTAGTCCTTGGTGACCCCCAGGGTATGGCCATTGGCCAGCCAGGTCGCCAGATCGGATTCGGAATAGGCGGATGATTTGCGGATCCAGAGCACGCTGCGCCCCGGGTTATAGGCATCGGAGAACCAGGCATAGCGGCCACGCTCGTCGTTGAAATAGGCCTCCATGGCAATATCGATCGAGCCCTGATCCAAACAGTGCAACACCCGCTTCCAGGGCAGCTCGACATAGGTCGCCTGGCAGTCCAGACGCTGGAGTATGGCGTTGAGCGCCTCGACCGCAAACCCCTGCAGCACCTTAGGCGCGGTCGCCGCCGCATCGGCGTAATAGTGATAGGGTGGCCAGTTGTCATAACCGACCCGCAATGGAGAGGGACACAGGCTGTTTGCCGACACCAGCGGGGCCAATAACCAGAGCGTCCAGCAGAAGAGTTTCAGCCTCATGGGTCATCCTTGACTTGGCGATACCCCATCATAAATCGGCCTTGGTAAAATGGCGACAGATCCCGCCACAGCGATCGCAACGGTCAGCACAGTGTCTGAACTGGCCCGCTGCGGCAGCAGGGACTCAGCTCGAAAATGAGCCCAGTCCCCGCGCGGCATAAGGCCGGATCAGGCGATAAAAAAGGCAAAGCAGTAACATTTGGAACACTGGCTGGAAAGGGGTTAATATGCTGTCTCTTGATCAGATCTTGATCCCCGAAGCCATCATCTCTTTGGCGGCAATAAAGCCGTCCAGTTTACTTTGCAGTGTTTGCCAGCCTTCCCAGAGTGAGCTCCAGCCTGCAATCCCTGTTCG
>NZ_JAACGC010000069.1:0-22971 GCF_029237385.1 Aeromonas sp. 1HA1 | reverse complement strand
CAGGACTCTGAGGGTAGAATTGGTCATGGCGTATCACCTCTGTTAATTGAGATTCTTCGCGGGAATCAATCAGCAGGATACGCCACCTTCTCTATCTCCCCCATACACCAGAAATCACCATAACTCGGGACCGCTTGTTCAAGGTAAAACAACCGGTAGCTATGCATCTCGTGCGTCCGATTACGCTTCGCTAATCGAACCTACTTACTGGTATCAGTGAGCATAAAGTCAGTTAACGCTCAGATTTTGCATGTTTTTTTGACGGGGATCAGACTTGAGCCAAGGGGGCGGAGTGGGGGAGGTTTGTTCGATAAACAAGCAGGATCGGCATCCTTGACTACTGGCACCAAGTTAGAGGAATGGATGGGCAATACCTGTTTTATGCCCTGTTTATATGGGCTATTGGTTTCGCTTCATCGAGCAAACCGGCCACCTTGGTAGCCGGTTATCGCCTGATAGCTGTCGCCATTGGTATGGCGAGTGAGGATCACTCACGGCCCTCTTTTTTGAGCGTCAGCAGCCAAGGCACGATGGTTAAAATAAACAGCGCTATCAGGGTAGCGAGCACAGCGGTGGACTCTCGGCCCATCCCCGCGGCAATGCCGATGGCGGCGGTGACCCAGATACCGGCGGCCGTGGTCAGCCCCTTGGTTTCTGTTTGTCGGGTGCCCAAAATGATGGTGCCAGCCCCCAGAAATCCCACCCCGGCAGTGAGACCCTGCAACACCCGGGTCAGATCAGCGGTTGATGCTCCTGCTTGCTGGGGGATCAGCACGAACAGGGCGGCGCCAATACTGACCAGCATATGGGTGCGGATCCCGGCACTTTTCCCTTTTTGTTCACGCTCGTAGCCTAATAGACCACCGAGCAGGCCAGCTACCAGCAGGCGCAATACAATCTGGGTCATCTGCTTGATATCTTGAATATCCGTGAACTCGGAGACGATGGTCTGCCATATCTCTTGCCACATAAATGCCATCCTTGTGCGTGCTGCATATGAGTTGAACGACTCAAACAGGTTAATTTTGTCGCCATGGGCTGTGTACGAAAATACGCCATGAGACCGCATCCGCAGGGTATCAAACGCTGACTTCCCTTGTTGAGTAAAAAGCTTGCCAAGTTGTCAGATGTTAATGAGTTCTTGATAGCGGTCCGCTTTTGAAACGGGCGTTAGTATGAGGGATGACCGGCGATGGCCGGAGGCTTAATAGCCGGTCATCTCCAGATAGCCGACCCCCTTGGCATCCCCCTCTACGGTGACAGCCCCCTCCCAGTAGTCAAAACGCCCCGTCATGGCCTGATTGGGTTGGCGAGCACGGATAGTGAGGTTCAAATCGGCGGCCTTGAGTTGCCACTCCACGGGGTAGGCTTGCCCCTTGGGGCCGCGCCAGGTCTTGCCCGGCGTCAGCGTGATATCGTCAGGGGAGAGTACCCGGCTGCTGCCATCTTGTTCGATCAAAATGCCGTAGCGGTTTTCTGGTTCAGTGCGCCCCGCCTTGGTGCGCAGGCGAAACAGCATCAGCTCGCGGCCATCGCGTAATTGCAGCGAGAACCAGTCCCAGCCCGACTGCCAGTCGGCCAATACCGAGCTGCTCCACTCGTGATCGAACCAGCCCTGACCGGTGACGGTGCGGGTCTCCCCATCCAGGGTCAAAGTGCCACTTAGCGTCAGGCGCGGGTAGGAGTAGTAAAACGAAGCGTTGCCCGGACTCTTCTCGCTGTAACCCTGCTTGCCCTGCAGCACCACGGGTTTGGCTGCGCTGACCTGGAGGGTGAGATCCCCCACCTTGCTCTGCACCCTGAGGGTGGCGGGAAAGAGCGATTCCCCCCGGGAGGTGAGTACCCACTCCTTGATCCAGTATTCACCGCCGCTGGCGCCTGCAAGCCCTGGGCCCTGGCGGCTGGTGCGCTCATCCTGTTGGTGGCTGCCTTTGCTGAGGTCCGTGATGGCAAACTGGGCCAGCCAGAGCTGGGGAGTGAGCCAGGGGTTGTCCGATTTGATCTCCTGCTCGATACCCTGGCGAAACAGGGTCCACTGCAGGCCATATTCGCGCCCCTGCTCGTCTTTGAGGTTGCCGGTGAGATACCACCACTCGGATCGGTAGTCGGGATGGGCGCCGTGGTCGGCGGGCAACTGGATAGGCTGGCCCGGCAGGGCCTTTTTGAAGTTATCGTTGCCGCCGCCGAGCAGGGTGCCCAGATCGCTGGCCGTGGCGGCCGTGCCATACAGGGCACAGGCGAGCAGCAGCCCAATCTTGATGTTGTTCATACCACTTTCCTCGCCGCAAACCAGGAGGCCAATGCACCACACACAGGCGCCAGCAACAGGGCCGTGATGGCATGCAGGGGGGCGGCCTCGAAGGCGAGGCGCCAGCCAAAGGCGCGGGGGTTGACCACCTCGATCAGCACCCACGCCAGCCCGTAACCCACCGGCAGCGCCAGCAGCGCCGTCAGCAGTCCCAATCCTGCCCCCTGCCACACCAGCAGGCGGCGACAGTGGCGGGGGCTCAAGCCCAGACTCTGCAAGGTCTGCAATTCACTGCGCCGGGCCAGCCCCAGCACCATGAAGGCCGAGCCGATACCGACGAAGGCGATGCCCAAAATCAGCAATTTAAGCAGCTCGGTCACCACAAAGGTCTGGTCGAACACCTTGAGAGCGGCGGTGTGGATGGATGGGGCTGAGAGCAGATTGAGTTGTTCGCCAAAACGGGCACGCAGTCGGTCGGCCAGCGGCTCAGGGTTGGCACTGAACAGGGCGAGGGATTGCACCGCACCCTCTTCGAAAGCGTGCAGGAGTTGCCCCTTGTCACTGCCGTAATCCTGATAGACGCCGGTGACGGTAAGCTGCCTTGGCCCCTGTTCGGCGGTGATGCTGAGCGTCTGGCCCACCTTGACCCCGAGGCGCACCGTCAGGGGTTCGCTTGCCAGCAACTCGTCGGGGTTGGTTGGCCAGCGCCCGGCCAGCAGGGGATAGGCGGCTTTAAGCTGTGGGATAAAGTCCATCTGCGCCCACTCGATGGGCTGCCCCTGCCAGCGGGCGGGATGCACCGAGCGGCGCGATGCTTGCGCCACATCCGGTTCGGCCAGAATAGCGGTCAGGGTCGCCTCGCTCAGGACGCCCTTGTTGCCGGCCACCCCCTTGGGGGCCGTGACATAGAGATCGGCGGCCAGACGCTGGCCCAGCCAGATCTCCACACTTGAGCGAAAGCTCGACACCATGACCCCTATGCCGATGGCCGCGGCGATGGCCAGTTGCAGCGCCATCACGGCGATGGCGGTGCGATCCAGATGGTATTGGGTCTCGGCCACCCCGAGTCGGGCGGTCAAGAGGTAGTGGCGATCCGGCGCCCCCATGGCGCGGCGCAGCCGTCCCATCAGCCAGCGCAAGGCGTCGGGCAGCCAGAGCGCCATGGCCAGCAGCCAGCCTCCGGCCACGAAGAGGGCCCCCGGCAGGCCGGTTTGTGGCAGCCAGAGGCACAGTGCGCAGAGCAGCAGTATGGCGATGGCAAGCCCCCGCCGACGCCAGATATGTCGCGGTGGGCGGCTGTTGCCTTCGCGCAGTGCAAGGGGGGATTGGCGCAGCAGCTGCCACCAGCCGGGCAGGTTGGCGGCAAGGGTCCCCAGCAGGCCGATCACCAGCGCCTTGAGCAGGCCCAGAGGGGAGAGACGCAGCAGATCGATGGGATTGGGGCCATAAAGGTCGGCCAGCGCCTGGGTCAGTTGCCCCATCAGCGTCAGGGCTAACAGGCTACCAAGCACCAACCCGAGCAAGGTGCCCAGGGTGGCGAGGATCAGCAGCTCCAGCACCAGCCAGCGCAGCAGCCTGCTCGGCGGCAGCCCCAGAATGATGAGCTGGGCCAGCTGGGGGCGACGCACGCTCTGCACGAAACGCTGGGCGTTGAACACCAGAAACAGTCCCACCGCCATGGCGAGCAGGGAGAGGGCGGTGAGGTTGAGCGCCAGGGCATCGCCGAGCTGGCTGGCATCGAGTGCCGGGCTGATAGGTTCGAGCCAGAGCGGCTGATGGGGGAGGTTAGCTTGCAGCAGGGCTTGCAGGGCGCGGGCCTCGGCGTCACTTAGCTTGAAGATGATGCGATCGAGCCGGCCTTCTTTGCCAAGCAGAGGCTGGGCGAGGCCGATGTCGGTCACCAGCAGCCGCTCCATGGGCACGGCGCCGGGTTCGAAGGTGCCCGCCAGGGTCAGGGTTAGCGGGCGATCACCTTCGCCACTGCCGCCCAGCACAAAGGTGCGGGACTGGCCCGGCTGCCAGTCGAGCCGTTTGGCCTCCGGTGTCGCCAGCCAGACGCTGTCGGCGCGGCTTAAGGAGAAGGCGGGCTCGCTGGATGGGCCTTCACCAAACAGCTGGCGCAGGGGGCCGGGGTTGAAGAGATCCATCCCCAGCAGCTGAAAACTGCGTCCCTGCTCGTCTTTGAGCCAGGCATGCAGCTGCGACATGGCATTGAGGCTTGGCTGGCTGCGCACCAGTTGTACGTAACCTTGCTCATCCAGGCCACCGCTCGGGGCCAGCCGGTAGTTGGCATCCCCCGCCAGCTGGGTGCGGGCGGCGACGAAGTTGGTGCTGGCACTGTGGTTAAGCAGCTCGATGGCCACCACCAGCGAGACCCCCAGCATGAGCCCGGTCAGGCTCATCAACAGCAGCCAGGGATGCGCGCGATAAAGGCGCAGCAGCGCCTTCAGTGGCAGCATGAGACAGCCTCGCGATTGCCGCTGGCGTCACGCATGGTGCGCCCTCTTGAGCTCAATCAGCTGGCCTCCTTCGAGGCGCAGCACTCTATCCGCCAAGGCGCCATAGGCGGGGTTGTGGCTCACCAGCAAGAGCCCCGCACCGGTTTCTCGCACCGCCTCCATCATCAACACCATCACCTGCTCGGCGTTGTGCTCATCGAGGCTCCCTGTGGGCTCGTCGGCCAGGAGCCACTGGGGCTGGTGAATGAGGGCGCGGGCCAGGGCGACCCGCTGGCGCTGGCCGCCGGAGAGTTGCTCCGGCCAGGCGTGGCGCTTGTGGGCCATATCGAGCTGTTGCAGCAAGCGGTCAATCTTTGTCTCATCCTGTGGCAGGCCGTTGATGGCGAGCGGCAGACAGAGGTTCTCCTCCACGTTCAGGGTCGGCAGCAGGTTGAAATCCTGATAGACGATGCCAAAATGCCGACCGCGCTGGCGGGCCCTATCATCCGGGGACTGGTTGTCGAGCCGGGTCTCCCCCAGCCAGATCTCCCCTTCATCCGGGGGGATGAGTCCGGCGATCAGGTTGAGCAGGGTGGATTTGCCACAGCCACTCTGCCCCAGCAGCAGGGTGATCTCGCCTGCGGCCAGGGTGAGATCCAGATGATGGAACAGCGGCAGGCGTTCGCTGCCGTTATCGAAGCTCTTGCAGAGGTTGCGCAGGGTCAGCATGGGATAACCGCTTGATGGTCAATGGCTTTCATCATGCTATCTAGGCTACCACGCTTGGGAATGATCAACACGCCTCGCAACGGTTCAAGAGAGCCAGTTAGTGATCAAGCCTGCAAAAGAGGTGAGGATCCTCGCTGGATCCCGCTTGCCAGAGGTGGTTAGAATAGGAGCTTCCATGGGTCACAGGATGAGCAAGGATGTTACACAAGCAAGTCAGTTTTATCATCGATAGCAAGGGCAACAAGCAGGCTGCCGTCGTCCCCATCGAGATTTATAACGAGCTGATGACCCTGCAAAAGGCGCTCTCCGACAACACGCCGGGGGAGCGCGAGCTGTACCACTTCAACGGCAAGGGGGCCGAGGCTCACGGTTATCCGGTGGGCAAGCGGCAACATCCCGGCTTCATGGTGCTGGCGGGATCCACCGCCAATGGCGAGGATGCCGCCTCCCTGCGTGACGCCGTGATCGAACTGCGTCAGGAGCTGCTGGGCAAGGGGATCCTTACCTTGCGCAGCGAAGGGGGCCTGGTATTCACCGCCGATCAGCTGTTCAACAGCCCGAGTCTGGCCGCCAGTCTGGTGGCGGGCAACAACCGTAGCGGTCTGGATGCCTGGCAAAACAGCGCGGGTTACACGCTCAAGCAGTCGGGCTTTGGCAAGAAGTAATTTCCCGGCCAGCCAGCTGCGTCTCCCTGCTGCGGGTGGGGACAGCACAACGGACATGAAAACGCCGCCCTCTTTGGCGCTCAAAGAGGGCGGCGTTGTGTTGTCAGGCGTTTATTTCTTGTCGGCAAGCAGCCAGTAGCTGATGGCCGAACCAAACCCGCAGCTGGCGATGGCGATGGCCATGGGCAGCGGCGATTCGGGCGGATTGAGGTTGACCAGAATACCCACCAGGGCACCTATGCCAAAGCGCAATGTGCCAGCCAGTGCCGAGGCAGTGCCCGCCGACTGGGGGAAGTGGCCCATCAGGCCCGTCATGGCGTTGGCCCCCACCAGACTGATGTGACCGACAAACAGCACCACAGGGATGACGATGCCCCACAGGCCCCCGGTCTGGCTCCAGGCGTTGTAGATAAGCAGGGCACCGGCAACGGGCAGTACCAGCAGGCCGTATTGCAGCATGCGCTCGGCGCCGACTCCTTTCACCAGTCGGCTGTTGACGAAGGTGACCACCATCATCAGCAGTATGTTGAGGCCAAACAGCCAGCCGTAGTGCTCGGTCGGCACCTGGAAATACTCGATGTAGACGTAGGGTGAGGCGCTGATAAAGGCAAACATGCCGGCGCTCGACAGGGCGCCGCACAGCACATAGCCCATGGCACCGCGATGGGAGATCACACCCCAGTAGTTGCGCAGCACCTGCCCCAGCCTGAGCGGTTGCCTGTGTTCGGGCTTCAGGGTCTCCTGAATTTTCCACTGCATCACCACGCAGATGAGCAGGCTGATGCCCATCAGCAGCCAGAAGATCACCCGCCAGTCGCTATGGGCGCTGATGTAACCACCTACCACGGGGGCTATCAGGGGGGCCAGCGTCATTGTCAGGATGACGAACGACATGGCGCGGGAGAACGCCTCCTTCTCGAACAGGTCGCGCAGCAGGGCATTGACCACCACGGAGCCCGCCGCGCCGCCCGCCGCTTGCAACATGCGCCAGGCCAGCAATTCGGGCAGGGAGTCCGCCATGGCGCAACCCACAGAAGCGATGGCAAACATCACCAGACCCACCAGGATCACCGGTTTGCGGCCATAGCTGTCGGCGAGCGGCCCGTAGAACAACTGGCCAATGGCGAAGCCACCGAGGAAGGCACTGATGGTGAGCTGGGCGCCGTCGATGCTGGTGGCGAGATCCTTGGCGATGGCCGGAATAGCGGGCAGATACATGTCCACTGCCAGCGGCGTCAGACCCGCCAGTGCACCGAGCAGGATAAACAGAAAACGGGGAGAGAGGGGCGTTGTATTGCTCTGGGGCATAGGCTGTCCGGTGGTGAAACGTGGCTGCAATGGGCAAAGTGCGAGTTTATCAGGTTTGGTCGCGCCCGGCATGGCGTTCCTGCTCTCTCAAAAGGGGGAGGGCGGTGCCCTGTTCCCCACGCTGTTAGCGCGAACTTCCTTTGTCAGCACGAGTAGCCAGAGCAGCCATGCCAGCAGCGAGATGCCGTAACCGAGTCGCTCCGGCCAGCGTGCGCTCAGGGTAAAGGTGAGCTGATGCTGCCCAGCAGGCACCCAGACCTGCACCAGCCCGTTGTGGGTACTGCTCACACTCAGCGGCAGGCGCTGGTTGAGCATCGCCTGCCAGCCGGGATAGTCAAACTGGTGCAAGATCAGCTTGGCGGGGACGGGGGCATCCACGGTGAGTTCGATATGGCGTGGCCGCCAGCTCAGGATCTGCCACGAGACCCCCTTCTGCTCGGTGGTGATGGGGGGTTGAAACTCCTCTCTCCAGGCCAGCAGGGTGGGGGCAAACATGCCGCGCGGTACCTGCTGCGGCCGGTATTCGCGCGCACTGCGTTTGCTGTCGAACTCGGCATCGAGCAGGCTCTTTGACGGTGCCTGGGTGAGGGGCGACTCGCGCACATAGATCCCCTGTGACAACAGGGTGAGGGCAAGCAGGGCCCACCAGAGCCATTGCAACGGGCGATAAGCGGGGGCGCCCAGCGCTACCACGGCCACGGTGGCGATGGCCAGCAGCAGATTGAACCGCCAGGGAAACTGGACCAGCTGCAGCGGTACGAGCAGATGCCACAGGGGTTCGCTCAGGGGGAGCATCATCAGGAAACAAAGGGTGCCGAACACGCCCCAGATCAGCAGCTCGGGGTGGCGTGGTTCACGGGCGGCAGCCCAGGCAACCAGCAGCAGGGCCAGAGTAAGGCAGGTCTGCCAGGCCAGATGGCCGCGAAAGCGCCAGTCCTCCTGACTCTCGGGCAAGCGGTCGAGAAAGTTGCGCTGAAATTCGAACATGCCGGTGCGCATCTGCTCCATGGAGATCCCCCCCTGATCCAGCAGTGCAGGCAGCAGCAACAGGCTGGCCATCGCCAGCCCCCAGAGCTGGCCGAGCAGGGTGCCAACCAGCGGGGCGCGCATTTTGCCGCGCCAGGCCAGCAGCAGACTGCGCACGGTGAGCAACCCTAGAATGAGCAGCAGGCTCGGCAGGTGGGAGAGGGCCTGCATGGCGACTGCCAGCGCGAGCAGCAGCAGGGCAAAGGGGGCGCGTCGGCAGAGGCGATCCTGCGCCAGCAGGGCCAGCGGTGCCCAGACGAAGGCCCAGCTTTCGGCCAGGGCAAAACGGGCATAGATATCGATCGCCAGATGATAGGGCAGTGCCATATAGAGCAGACTGGCCGCCAGTGCCCTTGGCATGCTGGCAAAGGGGCGCAGCCAGAGATAGGCAAACAGGCCGGATAGCCAGAGTGCCACGCTGCTGCTCCAGAGCAGGGGTGTCATTGCCTCGTGGGCCAGTGGCGTCGGCCCGGCGAAGAGGGCGCTCACATAGTAGGGAAGAGGGGGATAGAAGAAAAAGACCGGGCTGCCAAAGGCGCCATTCATCTCCATCAGCCAGCGCGGATAGAGTTCCCCTTGCCACAGCTGCACCGCGAAGAAGTGGCCAGAGAGCAGGTGATGGAACAGGTCATGGCCCTGGCTACCCCCGCGCAGCCAGAAGGGCAGCAACAAGAGGGCGCAGGTCCCGGTCAGCCAGAACACAACCCACCACCACTCTCTGGTTATACGCATAATGAGACTCGTTTGTTATGGATGCGCAGTGAGTGTAACCGAGTTGTTCCCCTGTCTTTGAATTGTTTGGGTGAGTTTTGCGCCATTTCTATGTTGTTTGTTATTTGTGCCATTGCCTGTCACAGGCGAAGGGATGGCGAGCCAGAGGCCGGGCTCGGCGGCAAAGCGCGGGGCAAACCAGTGCTGATCCACCGCAGTGGGCATCTCGCTCGCGGCTATGGGGCGGCGACTGAGGCGACAGGCCCCTTGCTTGAGTGCAAGACGCGCATCCCCCTGGTACCAGCCATCGGTCACCGGCAGGGTCGTGGTCTCCCGCAGCAGCCTCACCCCCCATTGGGTCACCAGCGCTGGACAGGTTTTTTCTGCCAGCATGGCCGCCTGTACTATGGCGGGCGGACGGGGCAGGGTGAAGGTTGCCCCGAGCAGCAGCAATCCGGCCACAGCGACCAGCCCCATGGCGCGGCGTGGCAGCCAGCCTGCCAGCAGCACGATACCGAGCAGGGTAATCGGCGCCAGATGGCGGGGGTTGTCGGGATTCTGGCCAAACAGGGTCCAGAGCAGCAGGGCAAGCCAGTAGAGCGTCCAAAGCGGCGAGAGGGCGGCAGCGTGGCCTTTTGATCTTGGCCAGAGTGGCAGTACCAGCAAGGCTCCGACAGCCAAGGGCCAGAGCGGGGTCAGCTGATCTTGGAAGGTGTGCGCCCAGCTTAGCAGCTGGTCGCCGTGGGCCGCCGCCGTGTTGCCCCACAGGGTAAAGTGGCCATCGGTAAAGCGTCGCCCCTCGCTAAAATAGGCCCAGCCATCGGCCTGCCAGACAAAGAGCAGGCTGATAAGCCCCACCAGCGCGATGGGGAGGACGAACCTGAACCGTGTCCCCTTATGCGCCATCCCCAGCCAAAGGGGCAGCAGCGCCAGCACAAAATAGGAGGGGCGCAGGGCCAGCAACAGACCGAGCCACAGACCCGCCAGCGCAATTCTGCGCTGCTGCAAGGCCAGCAATGCCCCGAGCCAGGCGGCGAGCGCGGGCCCATCCGAGAGGCCGGATAGCGCCAGCGTCGGGGTGAGCGGCAGGGCCAGCACCAGCAGCCAGACTGGGGTGAGCAGGCTTGGTCGCTGCCACACCCTGACTGCCAGCCAGGCGGCGAGCGGCGCCAGCAGTGCTGTGCCCATGAGGCTTGCCCACTGCACCGCGCGGGCCGGATCGTCCACCGCCAGATTGATCAGTCGCGCCAGCCAGATAAAGGCGGGGTAGCCCGGAAAGTGGGGGGAGAACTCCAGCACGCTAAAGCGCGTCACCCCGTGGGCGAAATTGAGGGCATCGTCGGAATCGAGCGCCACCGGAAAGGCCAGCAGCCAGCCGAGCCAAGCCAGTTGCAGCAGGATCAGCAAGTAGGGTCGATTAGCGAAGCGTAATCGGCTGTAGAGCCGACTTCCCTCACCCTGCCCCCTCCCAAAGAGAGCCGAGCGTAGGGTGGGTCGAGCGAAGTGAAACCCACCGTTTGTCAACGCGAGATGGCGCAATGAGTGGCAGACAGCAATCAGAGCGGAGCCAGCACGGCCATCAGCGCTTTTTGTGCTTCGGCAAAGGCGGCGGCATCGGCGGGCTTGGCACCCACCCCGAATACCCCCGGGTTACCGATGGCATCCAGCACCTTGGCCAGCGCCTGTTCGGCCGCCTTGCGATCCCCTTCACTGAGGGAGGGGAGGATCACATCGAGGAAGCGCTTGCTCTTGACCACCAGCACCTTGGCGCTCTGGTAGTCGCCAAGATTCTGGCTGGCCCCTTCGAGGCGGCGATCGATCTCCGCTTTATAGGCGCGGTTGAGCAGGGCGGCGGTGGCAGCAGCATCTTTCCCCTTGATGGCGGCGGCCAGCGGCGCTTGCAGTTCGACCTTATGATGCTCTTCCAGATAGGTCAGCTCGTCGGCAATCTCGCTCAAGGTGGCGCTGGCATCCTTGCCGTCAGTGGCGGCGACCAGCAGCGCCTCGCGGGCGTCGATCAGCGGCTCCTTGCCCGCGGCGGCGTATGAGTAAGCCTGTACTTGTTCGCTGAGGGTCAGTCCGCTGAGCGTCAACAGCAGGGTGAGGGCGAGTAAACCCGGGCGGATGGTCATCCTGTTCTCCTTACTTATGCCAAGAGGTTATGCCAATGACGCGGCCCTCAGGCCACGCGCTGGGTTTCAATCACGGTGTTTTCGTGGCGGTGGTTAAAGGTGTTGCGGCGTCTGTTTGCCGGTTAAGCACCAGCCATCGCTCTTAGGCCACGCTCTGGGTTTCGATCACGGTATTTTCATTGCGATGGTTGAAGATGGCGTGGCGTCTGTCCACCCCGTCAATCACCATGTCGGCCGCCATCATCCCCATCTCCATGGCGGTGTCGGTGAAGATGTAGCGGAATGTCCCCTGACGGCCGGTCATGATGAGGTTGCCTATCGGCATCAGCGCCTTGATGGCGTCGTTGCGGCGAGCCTGATAGCCGAGATCCATCAGCGGATAGGCGTATTCACTGCGCGCCTCGAAGGTCTCATCGCCAAGCTTGGCGGTATCGACGCCGAGGCTGGCGAGATCAGCGGTGACCCGACCGCGCAAGTCTGCCAGCGGCGCCTGCCAGGTGGCATCTCCCGGGTTGCAGGGGATCTCCAGCATGACCGAGGTCTGGCCCTGGGGGGCCATAAAGGGGCTGCGGCGGCGCGGCTCCTGCAGGCGGGTCGCCAGAATATGGGGGTCGGAGAGGTACTGCCAGGTGTTGTCCGACAGGTTCTCCTGCTTGAGTGGCATATTGACGAAGCGAAGCGACCGGTAGTGCAAATCGCACGGCAAGCCCAGATGCTGGCAGGTGAGCGGCAGCGGCAGGGTGGAGATCACCTGATCGAAGGTCGCGCTTTGCTCAACGTTATCTTGTGACCAATAAACCCGTTCAATGCGGCCATCAGCCTGCTCAAGGCGGGTGATGGTGGCGCCGGTTTTCAGCAGGGCCCCCTCTGCCATCAGCCGCTCCCCCAGCGTGGTGAAGATCTGGCCAAAGCCGTACTTGGGGTAGCGATATTTGCGGGCATAGGTGCGCACCGAGAGGTTGCCGTTGCGTCTTGGCAGCAGGCGGCGCGCCACGTCTTTGAGATCGATGTGGCTGATGCGCTGACCGGCCCAGTCGGCGGAGAGTTGGTCCGGGTTGATGCCCCACAGCTTGCCGGTGTAGCCCTCGAAGAACTGGCGGTAGAGAGTGCGGCCGAAGTGACTCTGGATCCACTCGGCAAAACTCGCCTTGGCGAAATCGTCCGGTTTCTTGGCAAAGGGCAACAGCAGCAAGTCTTTCACCGCACCGGCCATCAGGGCGAGCGGCGCCGTCTTGAGCAGGTTGGGCAGGTTCAATGGGTAGTCATAGGTGCGCCCGCCAAAGCGGATCACGCTCTTGCGATCGGCGTGGAGCAGGTCGTCCCCCATCAGCTCGTCGATAAAGCCGAGCAGCTCGGGGTTCTTGGTGATAAAGCGGTGACCGCCGTAGTCGAAGCGATACTCCCCATCGCGCCCCTTGAAGGTCTGGGTCGCGCACATGCCGCCCACGACCGGCTCCTGCTCGAACAGGGTGACTGCAAAACCGGCGCGGCGCAGGCGCCAGGCAGCCATCAAACCGGCGGGGCCAGCACCCAGCACAGCAATGTGCTTCTTGTTGTTATCGCTCATGACCTATTTCCGAAACTGTTTGATAGATAAGGGAACCGCGCCAAGGCGCGGCCCCGAAGGGTGTTGTTACCGTTTAGCGATACGTGCTCAGCCTTGGGCGGGCACGGCACTTCCCTGCGGGCGGTAGCTGCGCTGCCAGAGGGTAACGAAGACCGCCAGATAGAGGGCCCAGGTCAGCAGCTGCAAGCCAGCGGGTGAGGCATTGTAGCCAAACAGGGCGCGCAGGAAGGTACCAAACACCCCCTGATCGTCGAGAATGTGGCTGATATTGAATACCGGCTCGGTCCAGAAGGTGATGATGTCCGCCGCTTGCAACATGTTGATGGCTGACGACAACAGGCCTGCGGCTATGATGATGATCAGCAGCCCGGTCCAGCGGAAGAAGGGGGCCAGCGCCACCTTGCGGGTGGAGCGCAGCAGCCCCCACACCAGCGCAACGGAGACCAGCAGCCCCGCCAGCGCACCCATCAGACCGGATTGCAGATCTACCCCTTGGCCCGAATAGAGCAGGGCGGAGAAGAAGAGCACGGTTTCAAATCCTTCGCGCATCACCGCAAGGAAGGCGAGCAGCACTAGCCCAAACAGGTTGCCGCCATCGATGGCCGCATCGATGCGCGCCGTCATGGCCCCCACCTGGGATTTGGCCTGCTTTTGCATCCAGACTGCCATATAGGTGAGCACCAAAGTGGCGAAAATGAGGATCCCCGCCATCAAGAGGTGGTTGTAACGCTCGCTCTCGAACTGGCTCACCACCACCTGGAACAGGAAAGCGACGACAAGGGAAGCGACAAGGCCAAGCGCCACTCCCAGATAGATGAACTTGTTGTAGCGGCTTGCCCCCAGCTTGGCGAGGTAGGAGAGGCAGATGCCGACCAGCAGGAAGGCTTCCAGCCCCTCGCGCAGGGTAATGAGAAAACTTGCAAACATCAGGATTGAGGCTCCGTAGCGGGCGTGACGGGAAGAGGCGGCAAGGTGAGTTGCAGCCGATTGAGTTGAAGTCGAGC
This sequence comes from Aeromonas sp. 1HA1, assembly GCF_029237385.1. NCBI lineage: Bacteria > Pseudomonadati > Pseudomonadota > Gammaproteobacteria > Aeromonadales > Aeromonadaceae > Aeromonas > Aeromonas sp. 1HA1. Next base: position 9,143 of record NZ_JAACGC010000069.1, on the reverse strand, counting down.
GAGCTGCACTATGGGTGGCTCCGGCAAGCTGGGCTCGGCGGCGCGCACCGCATCATTGACCCACTTGGGATAGGTGCGGAAATTGAGTTTGATATCGGCCTTGAAGGGCCCTTGGGCATCTGCGGGTAGCGGCCAGACTTCATCGCGCCAGCCATCGGCCGGAATGCGGGTATCTTCCAGCAGTTTGGCGTAACGCCAGAACTTGAGCCCCACCGGCTTGCCCTCGGCATCGCCGAACACTTTGCGAAACAGTCTCGCATCCTCAGGGACAGCACCATCCACCGGCTGGCCGCTGGCAAGCACCAGCTTGCCGGTGGCGTCGGTGACGGTCAGCGCCAGCCAGAGTTCACGAAAATCGGCCACCCCGGTGGGCAGGGCATGGCCCGCGCCGGTATTGGCGACCCGCACCACCAGTTGCTGACTATCTGCAGCCTGTTCGATCCGGGCAGAGAGCGTGGCGCTGGAGCGCAGCAGGGCCAGACTTTCCTGTTCGAGTTCGGCACTCCTCAGCCCCACCAGCTGGTGCTGGGCGCCGGTAAAGTTGTGGCGATAGAGCCGCGCCTTCATGGTGCCGTTTTCGGTGGACTGGCCCGCCACCGGCGCGCCGCCGTTGCCCGGCTCGGGGTTCATATGGCAGTCGATGCAGGTGCGCCGTTTGGCGGGATCGTCAGCGTTCGCGAAGCTGGATTTTTCCCACTCGTCCCAGGTGTTGACGATATTGGCGCCAGTGCCCGGGGCAAACTCGTTGTGGCACGACTTGCAAAGGGCCGCGTCGCGGTAGAAATCCTTCTGGTAGGAGGCTTTGTGGGCTGCAGGGCGGGCGTTGATCTGCCGCGACCCTAGCCAGTGCTGCAGGCTCCCCCCCGGGGCATCCTCGAACACATAGCTCTCGCGGTCTTTCAAATTGACCGTCAAGGCGCTGTTGCCGCCCGCATCTTCTACCTTGGTGATGCGATGGCAGAGCACACAGCCGGTCCCTTCCTCAACCACAGGTTCGCCAGCCTTGTGGGCGGCAATCAGCGAGGCGCCACACTGCTCGAACAGGTGGGAGCCCTTGGGCAGATCCATCTGGCCGGTCAGCACCTGCTGGGGCATATGGCAGCCCTGGCACCACTGGCCGAAGGCTTCGCCTTCGGTTTGGCGGGCCAGCGCCAGCACCACCTTGTAGTAGGGGTGGGAGTTGCCCATTAGCCGGTGGTTGCTCTCGCTCCAGTCCTTGAACGCTTGGCTGTGGCAGTTCTGGCAGGAGGCCGAGTTGAGCCACGCTTTCGGGTGAGTGGTCGGCGCCTTGGCAGGATCCGTGCGCGGGGCATCGAGCCGCAGCCAGTTGGCGAGATAGGGGAGGTTGCCATCGGCGGTGACGAAGGCGTGTAAGTCCTCCATCATCGCGTTCACTTCCGGCTGGGGCCTCGCGGGGTCGACCGGCTCGGCGCCATCGCGGGTGTCATGGCCCATACCGCCCTGGGTCTGCTGGGTCATGCGCAGGTATTCGCCGACAAAATCCCCCGCCACCATGTTGGTGAGGTTGGCGTGGCCGTTGATGGCGTTGTCGCCGCTCTTCTGGCTGTGGGCCGCCATCAGATGGCGGTTGGTGAAGTTGAACCCGTCCAGATGGCAGGAGTTGCAGCTCATCCAGTTGTCCCCCGCCATGGGGAAGCGTGAGTTGGAAGCTGTGTTACCAAGGTTGAACAGCCGCTCGCCGCGCTTGAGCGGTTCGGGGCGGGGATCTGTCTCTACCAGTTTGGCAAAGTGGGGCACATCGACGGTGACCCGGGCAAACGGGCCGCTACCGCCACTATTGAGGCGGGTAAGATCCTGCCCCATGGCGTTGTGCACCAGAATATGGTCGCCGTCGATCAGCAGATCTCGCGGATTCTGGCCCGGCAGGTGACGCAACAGCTGGGTCGCCTTGGCGCCCCCCTGAAACTTCTTGCGGCGGTGGCGGTTGTTGTTGGACTTGCCGCTGCGAGAGAGGTCAAACACCAGCAGATCTTCCGAGCCCGCCAGGGTCAGATAGACCCGCTTGCCGTCGGCGGCGAAGCGCGCCGCGAACGGGTTGGAGACGATCTGGCTGCGGTTGCCGACGCTTGGCAGATTGATTTGCAAAAAGAGCTGCTTTCTTTCATCTACCCGCTCTTTCTCCTCATCGAGATCGATGATGGAGACGGCCGGAAAGACGGTGCTTTGAAACTGGAAGGGGTGGCTGAAGCTCCACAGCACGTGGGGCAGCCAGGCTTCGCTGCCATCGGGGGAGAGGGCGATGCCATCGAGCAGGCGCGGTAGCCCTTGTGAATCGCTCGGCGTATTGCTGTGGGTCTCGGCTAGCGTGATCAGGCGCGGCTTGGGCAGGGAGGAGCCCTTTGCGTTGTGGCCAAGCTTGGCAAGATCATAGATGGCGAGCTGGCCTGTCATGGCGTGGGTCAGCAGCAGGCGATCATCGTCGGTCAAGGCCAGTCCGCGCGGAGTCTCGGCGGTCTTTGCATCCAGCTTGAGGTTGCCTGCGGTGTCGTAGGCTTGCAGGCGAGCTGATTCGAACAGCGTGACCCAGAACCACTGCCGCTTGGGATCGAAGATGACCCCATAGGGGCGATGGCCGGTGGGGATCGCCTTTTCCAGATCGAGATCATCATCCAGCAGCAGTAATCGATCGCCGCTGTAGTCTGTGACCAGCAGGGTGCCGTCATCGGCGCGGGCAATCTGGCGCAGATCGCCTCCCAGTTGCACCTCGTTTAGCCGCTTGCCGCTATCGCGTTCAAGCAGGGTGACCGAGCCAGCGCTCAGGTTAGCGGTGATGAGGCGCGGTATTTTCCCTTCCTCATAGGCAATCATGCCTGAACTCATCTGTTGGGCAGTGGCAAAGGAGCTGGCCAGCAGCAGGACGAGGGCCAGCAGGGGTGACAAACATGCACAAAGAGATGACTTCAACATGGGATCAGGAGCGCCATTGCAAGATGGTCCAGCGCCAGGCGTGGCGCAGCACCAGAGGAGTGAGCAGCAGTGCGCTCAGCCAGTGGGCCCAGCTAGCGAGGCTGCCCATGCTGTCCCCCGGGGTGCCGTGCAGGATCAGCAGCAGGCCGCTGGCCAGACAGACCAGCAGCAGCCCTTCGATGATGCGACCTGTGATCCGCAAGTAGGGCTTGTTGCTGCGGTTCAGCAATGCGCGATGAGAGAGCCAGAAGGCGCCAAACAGCAGGGGGAACAGGGTGAGCGAGAGCATCACATGGAAAAACAGAGCCCAGCGCGCCAGCGACCAGAGCGGGGTCAGCGGCTCCCACAACAGCAGGCCGGAGAAGAACATCAGATAGAGGGTGCCCTCGGCGGCCTGGTGGTGATAGGCCAGCCACTGCCAGAACTGTCGGGGTGAGAGGGAAAGGCTTGTCATTGAGGGCTCCAACGCCCGGGCGGTGCAGCCCGGGGGGAGCAAGTTTACAATGCAGTAAAGGTAATGAAAAGAGTTATCAATTCGGCTCTTAATGAATCAATCCTGAATGAAAACAGGGACTGGCTACTCGCGCTCTACTACCAACTTTTCTGTGATTGCATAGATAAGTGCCGCCAGTGAGAAGGCCAAAAAGACGATGACTGACCACTTAATCTCGACTTCATTGCCGGAGCTATTGCCCAGAAAGGCTTTGAGTACCTCGATCCCGGAGATGGTCACCAGGGAGTTGATGACGATGAGTTTCAGGGAGACGAAGTTGATCTTGTTGAACCAGTTGTCGGTCATCGCAGCGCGCTGCTCCGGGGTCTGAATAAACTGCAGATAGCCGCAGATAGCCACCAGGATCAACATCTGCGCCACCAATACGAAGTCCACTAGAGTCAGCACCCCTGTGATGAGGTCAAGATAGTGGATGTCGATGATGTTGCGGCACAGCGTATAGAGCTGCATGGCAAACTTCACCATCAACAGCGCTACGCAGACCAGAATGCACACATAAAAAGGGAACATCATCAACCGGCTGCCATTGAGCATCAAATTGAATCGGCGCATGAGAACTCCTGAGTAGAGGAAAATTGTGCTTATTATGGGGCGAAACGGCTGGCAAATGTTGGTTTTTGACTGGCTGCATCGCAAGGGCATCACCATCAAACTGGGCCCGGCTTGTCGGTTGTTATTCGATCTTGATGGGGCCTTTGGGCCTACATCGCTATCGGCCACACATCAGGAGTGTGAGAGGCAGGCGACCGGCAACCTAATGTGTCCGCCACACAGAGGAAAGTGGGGCACCAGTGACAAACATGAAAAGCCCAACCATAGGGGTGGGCTTTGGAATTTGGCTCCCTCGACAGGACTTGAACCTGTGACATACGGATTAACAGTCCGCCGTTCTACCGACTGAACTACGAGGGAATTGGCTCCTCCTACTGGACTTGAACCAGTGACATACGGATTAACAGTCCGCCGTTCTACCGACTGAACTAAGGAGGAATTGCCTGTCTCGTTGAGACGCAGCGGATATTAATAGCCTGTTGGCCGGGTGTCAACCCGCGACCCGACGCAAAAAATCGAATTTCGGCCCGTTTGCCCAAAACGTGGTCGTTGTGGACTATTTTCAGCACAATCAGCAGCTTGAAACGGACCTTTGCCGAGCACTTTTTCGTTTTGACACATGCGTGTCTGGCCGGGATCTGGCTGCCCTCGATGGCGAGCCACATAGCGGGCTTGCTGAGCCGAGGGGGAGGGCGGCGCATCGCGCCGGAGCAATGAAGCCATGACCCGGACCCGGCGGGAAGAGGTGTGGCGGATAGGGTGAGCGATTTGGATGTGTCAGAATTTAGTTAGCAGGCAAAGTGAAAGATCGGCGTAATGGTGAGAAAAACCGGTGATATGTGGACAATAAACGGCGATTTTGCGTGGTAACGGTCATTCATTGATCCCGCCCATCGAAATATTTCATCGGCTGGAGTATGGTTGCCCAGGATACCATCGCCGCGTCGACAGCTCTGCCGGCCCTTGATGATGATCGGGCGCCGGTTCAATCCGGCCTTTATCTCCCTCTTCTGGTATTACGACATACATGCACAACCAAGCTCCTTTGCAAAGCGTGAAGCTGGCCATTGCTTTACGCCAATCCTGTATTGATGAACCCTATAGCCTCCCCCGCTTTGGTCGCGATCTGATCGCTGGCATCACGGTCGGCATCATCGCCATTCCGCTGGCCATGGCACTGGCCATTGCCAGTGGCGTGCCGCCACAACACGGTCTCTACACCGCCATCATAGCCGGCATCGTCATTGCCGTGACCGGTGGCTCCCGCTTCTCCATTTCGGGGCCGACCGCCGCCTTTGTGGTGATCCTCTATCCGGTGGCCCAGCAATTTGGCGTGGGTGGCCTCTTGATGGCGACCCTGATTTCGGGCTTCTTTCTGGTGGCCATGGGGATGGCCCGGCTTGGACGTCTCATCGAGTACATTCCGCTCTCTGTGACCCTGGGGTTTACCTGTGGTATCGGCATCGTGATCGCCACCTTGCAGATCAAAGATTTCTTTGGCCTGTTTGTGGCGCAGATGCCGGAGACCTACATAGGTAAGGTTGAGGCGCTGGCGTCAGCCCTGCCAAGCTGGCAATGGGGCGATACGCTCGTCGGGATTGCGACTCTGGCCGTGTTGCTGCTCTGGCCACGGCTGAGGTTGCCGGTGCCCGGTCACCTGCCCGCCGTGCTGGTGGGGGTGGGTCTAGGGTTTGGTCTGCACTATTTCGGGGTCGATGTGGCCACCATTGGCACCAAGTTCAGCTATACCCTGGCCGATGGCACTCAGGGTATGGGGATCCCGCCCATAGCCCCGACTCTGGTGATGCCGTGGGCTCTGCCCGGGCCGAATGGTGCACCGGTTGAGTGGAACCTGGCGGCCATTCAGCGGTTGCTGCCGGCGGCCTTCTCCATGGCCATGCTGGGGGCGATAGAGTCGCTGCTCTGCGCCGTGGTGCTCGATGGCATGACGGGGCGCAAACACAGCTCCAACGCCGAACTGGTGGGGCAGGGGCTGGGTAACATACTGGCGCCCTTCTTCGGCGGCATCACGGCAACTGCCGCGATTGCCCGTTCCGCCGCCAACGTGCGCGCCGGGGCGACATCGCCTGTCTCCGGTATCATCCATGCCCTGGTGGTGTTGGCGGCCATTCTGGTGTTGGCGCCCTGGCTCTCCTGGTTGCCGCTATCGGCCATGGCCGCGCTGCTGCTGATCGTCGCCTGGAACATGAGTGAGGCTCATAAGGTCGTGGAGTTGGTGCGTCGCGCGCCTAAATCCGATGTGCTGGTATTGATGGTCTGTCTTTCGCTCACTGTTATCTTCGACATGGTGATTGCCATCACCTTCGGGGTGATCCTGGCGTCACTGCTGTTCATGCGTGAAATCGCCAAGATGACCAGGCTGCACGATCTGGCGGATCACAAGCGCTATGCCCACGAAGTGCCGGCAGGAGCCTTGCTCTACAAGATCAATGGTCCCCTGTTCTTCGCCGCCGCCGAACGGGTCTTTGGCGAGCTGGTAGCCCAAGTCAAGGGACACAAGTTGCTGGTATTGCAGATGGAGGCCGTTTCCATTCTGGATGCGGGGGGGCTCTCCGCCTTCTTGCAGTTTGAACAGCAGATGGTCAAGGCCGGGGTGCAACTGCGGGTCGCCGAATTGCAGTTTCAGCCGCTGAAGACCCTGGCGCGGGCCAAGGTGCGTCCCGTACCCGGTCAGCTGGAGTTTTATGGCTCGCTGGAAGAGGCATTGAAAGGTGAACATAGCCAAGAACAGCCAGCAACCTGAGCAAATGGGATGCCGGTGTGACAAGATTTTGCGCAGTTGGCTCGGTTCTTGAGCAAACAGACTGAAAACTGCAAAATTGCGTTGACCCCAGGATACAGCATCCCTTACATTACGCCCCGTCGCCGCGGCATGGCCCGCAAGCGATGGTGCAACTCAGGCACCTGAAAATGTGAGAAAAAATTTGGTGAGGTGCCCCAGTGGCTGCCCACCGACGAAGTCGGCAAAAAAAAGCACGCATCGCGTGATCCGAAAGCCACTTCAAAGAAGTGAAAATTTGGTGAGGTGTCCGAGTGGCTGAAGGAGCACGCCTGGAAAGTGTGTATACGGCAACGTATCGAGGGTTCGAATCCCTCCCTCACCGCCAAATGATAAGCCCAAGCAATTGAATTGCTTGGGCTTTTTATTTATTGGTGTTTTTTGATATGCCATTCACTATGCCATCTGATGTTGGCTGGTACGGAACTATCTCGTACCCTGTTGGACAATGTGGTCGATGATTCACGGGTTGTCACCTACGGGACAAGAGCGATCATCATGTGCTATCTAGATAGGGATAACGCCCACCTCCCACGTAGCTTAATGAGCGTTATCTCTTATCTCGTTGGTTTTGAACAACCCTGGAATCTGATTCTTGTAAGTCTGCAACTGGTTGAACGTGGCCAACAGCAAGCCGTTTATGAACACCGCCACATCGGGCAGCCGGTTATTCTGACTGCTGATCACCACAACTGGCTTACCGCCAGCAAGTCGTTCTGCTCTGGTTGCTCAAAGTTGATGAGCGCTGCCTTGCCAGCAATCACAGTGCAGTTGTTCACGTAGTGCTGGACGTCCATACCTTCTGTCATCAGCTTGTGGATGCGGCGGTTTTCGAGCAACGATGACAGTTCGGATTGCATCACGCGGCACAAGGAGTCCTGCTTGGCCTCCAGTGGTAGGGCACGACAGCGTCTTAGAGCCGTTCCTTGAGGACGATCTCATCGTGACTCTCGCGCTCCGATCGATATCCATCAGGGCCGATGGCCTCCTCGCGTGCGATGCTGTATTCCAACTCTCCCAACTGTTCCAGTAATGCCAGTTCCACCGAGGCCTTGGATAAAAAAGCCATTAGCCTTCTCCTTGTTCCACCACAAATTCGATGATTGATATCCCACCACCGTTGTCATCGCCATTCCACTCGGCTGGTACATTTGGCATTTTGTCGACATTATTGGCCGCGCCATCATCGCCTCCGCCAAACAGGGAGAAACTGGAGTGACCTGCCAGCAAACAGAACAATACGCCATTCCCTCGCATAGCAGATGTGGATTGGCCAGCCGCACGCCCTATAAAAATGGTTTTAGCCTTGGCCGTCTCGTCTATCAGATCCTGGATCACTCGGTCCCATCCGCGGGTCCTAAATAACTGATCCTAATAGTGCTACACCTTCGCTGTGCCATAGCCATTCCCAGGGAAAGGAGACACGGTATCCATGAAGTGTTTCACTCGAGTCAGCAGGTTGGCCATCCCACTGCATTGATGATTGCGCGTGATGGTTTCATGTAACTTGTGCCACAGCCGTTCTATGTGATTAACCCAAGGACTGTAAACTGGCTGGAATACCAGGCAGAACTTGGGATGCTTCTTCAACCATCGCTCGGTCTGTTTGCTTTTGTGAATGATGTAGTTATCGAGGATCAGCGTGATGGTTTTGGCTCGTCGGTTGTGGTGACGCAGCTTTTCCAGCATGGCGATAAACAGGGATGAGTTTTTCTTTATCCCGCTGACGTAAAGTACTCTTCCGTTGCCTGCGTGGAGAGCGCCTGCCAGGTAATGTTTTGCATTCTGCCCCGGTGTGACAACCCGCTTTTGCTGCGCTCTGAACATCCAGTCGGCCCCTAATTTGGGATTGAGGTCTATATCGACTTCATCCTCATAAAACACCGGATTAGCGGCATCACAACGGGCCAGCGCAGCGTCGATATTCGCCATTTTCTCCTGATAGGCCGGGTCTTTTATCCGCAAGGTCGGCACGGGCCTGCGCCAGACAATGCCCATACGAGGTAACCATCGACGAAGTGTGGAGGCTGCCATATTGAGCCCTGTTAACCGATTGATTTTGATGGCCAATAGCTCAGTACACCAACGGCTGCGCTGATAACCAAAATCTTGAGGAGAAAACTGCATGAGCAACACCAGTAAGGTGACAATCTTGGCGATAGGTAAGACTGGGGCTCGGCCAGCCGGTAAGGCTTCTAACGCACCCACACCTTCATCTCGATGAGTTATGGTGATTTCTGGTGTATGGGGGAGATAGAGAAGGTGGCGTATCCTGCTGATTGATTCCCGCGAAGAATCTCAATTAACAGAGGTGATACGCCATGACCAATTCTACCCTCAGAGTCCTGC
>NZ_JAACGC010000068.1:0-22973 GCF_029237385.1 Aeromonas sp. 1HA1 | reverse complement strand
CGTCTTCCATGGCGCCGTCGCTGAGGTTGTACCACTGCTGCATGCAGTGAATGCGGAGCATAGTGTCGAGTGGGTAGGGACGACGCCCGTTACCTACCTTGGGATAGACGGGTTCGATGACCTCCAGTATCCTTGACCATGGGAGCAAAGCGTCCATGCGGGCCAAGAATATCTCTTTGCGGGTTTTGCGGCGTTTACCATTGAACTCGCTATCCGCGAAGGTGAGCTGGTGGCTCATGCTGAACCTCATCCCTGATGCCAAGTGGGATTCATGATCTCACATCAGGGACTTGTTCGCACCTTCCCAAGAAGATCAAGATAACCCACTTTCTAAATATTATTTCTACATTTATCACATCAATAAGTCAGATGGATTATCTGAGGAAGATTCATATCGATTAGAGATTGAAAAAAATGTGCTCTCTGCATGGAAGGGATTTTTTTCATTAAATGGTTTTGCTGATGACCTCCTCAGAATAGAGTCACAGAAACTATCTTATAAAGAATCAATAAATCTAGCAACACTATACTACAAAGAGCATAAATCCCAATTTTCTAAAATAATGATTTTCGCAATTGATGACGTGGATCTTCTTCCTGGAGAAGATGTCATAAAAGTAGTAAATCATTTATTAAGAAGCCTAGAAATCAACTCTGTGAAAAAGTGGCTATCAATTCGTAGAGTAACCATTGAAAACTATCCAGCAGATACTAAAAGCAGGGTTGAAGAATTTTTCCCTGACCCGTATGACTTCCCTAAAATATCGCTACTTGAACTTATTAGCCACAGAATAAATAAAGCATTTAAAGAGTCCGCCCCTAAAATACCTTTTAATAAGTTATTGTGTGACGAAACAATATACCCGATATGTGAAGGTAATATGCGCGAAGGGTTAGCCATACTTAAAACGCTGTTAGAAAACATTCACCCAAAAGGTTTTGAACTAAAGACAAGTGAAAAAGTAATACAAGAATATATAGCAAAATCAGCAATTGATACTTTATGTCGGTCACAAAAATTACTAGACCTACACTCACAAAGTTTCAGAATTTGTTCCTTCCCTCTTGCGGTTGATATACTGGCTTGTATTCGACAACATTCACATGAACCTATCATATATGGTTCAACAACTGAATGTTGTACTCGAAGAGACTTTCTCTCACATAATTTGGTCGGAACTGATGACAGAGTTGCAAAAGTAAGAACTCAAGATTTCAAACAAGTAATCAGTAAACTTATAGAACATAAACTAGTATTCAAAAAATCAAAAGATTATTATGACTTGACTGAAAAGGGGAAAATATTATCAAGTTTTTCCACACGTATGTATTACTTTAACTTTCACAGAGAAAATAACAAGGCGATAATAGATGATGAAGATTACTGGCTTCTTTCTGAACATCAGTTAGATTATGCTGACATTGTAAATAACTTCATCACAGTGAAACATCGACAATAACTATTTTTATACAATTATAAATCCCCCCTTCACTGGGGGGATGCTTTGCAATTATATTTTGCATCCTCATCCTGATGCCACCTAATAAACTCAACATAAACGAAGTTAATAAATGGAAGATGTTCCATATTATTTCGTCATCAGAAGTCATTCTTACAAAGGAAAATAGCACCTAACACTAAGAAATTTAGAGTCAGCGGTCATCAGGAATTCCAAATATCATCATATTTTGCAATCACGGTTAATTCTCTTCTAACCAATGACCCGACTCAATCCCCACACCTCAGCAAAATAGGAATTATGGAAATCAATAATAAAGTACCCATTTATTCGGCCAGTACCAGAAAAAACAACGACTCGAACTTAACTCACCTTTCCCCCCTAGAAAATATAAATCCCCCGTTACTGGGGGATTTTTATTTCTATCGGTTATCTCAATGCGGCAATTACCCCACCAAAAATGCCCTTAACCGGGCAAACTCTGCTGGAAAATTAACAGAAAGCAGCGGCAGTTCGGCGTGCTTGGCCAACGGGCCGGGCAGCGGCACATCGAGATGCAGGATCTCGTCCACTGACTCCTTGAACTTGGCAGGATGGGCGGTGCAGAGAAACACGCCGACTTCATCCTCGGCCAGCTGTTCCCCCAGCAGATCCCAGGCAATGGCGCCGTGGGGTTCGCACAGGTAATCCAGCTGGTGCAGCCGTTTAAGGGCATCGCGAGTCTGGGCGTCGTCACGCATACCAGAACCCAGGGTCTCCAGCGCCCAGCCTTTGCGACGGCACAGCTCTTCCACCCGCGGCCAGTTGTTGGGGCGGCTGACATCCATGGCATTCGACAGGGTTGCCACTGTCTGGTGCGGCTCCCACTGACCGGTTTTCAGGTAGCGCGGCACAGTGTCGTTGGCGTTGGTGGCGGCGATAAAGCGCTTCACCGGCAGCCCCAGCGCCTTAGCAATCAAGCCTGCGGTGAGGTTGCCAAAGTTGCCGGACGGCACGCTGATCACCGCCTTGGCGCGATCGGCTTTCGGCAGCTGGGCCACCGCCTCGAAGTAGTAGCAAACCTGCGCCAGCAGACGGCTGATATTGATGGAGTTGGCGGAGTTGAGGCCAATGGCCTTTTTCAGCTCTTCGTCATCAAAGGCCTGTTTTACCAGCGCCTGACAGGCATCGAAGTCGCCATCGATGGCGATGGTGCGGATATTGCCACCGAGGGTGCAGAAGAGCTTCTCTTGCAAAGGGCTTATCTTGCCCTTGGGATAGAGGATCACCACCTCGATCCCCTCCAGCCCGTAGAAGGCGTGGGCCACGGCGGCGCCGGTGTCGCCCGAGGTTGCGGTGAGTATGGTGATCTTGTCGTTGGTTCTAAAGGCCGCGAGACACTGGGCCATAAAGCGGCCACCGAAATCCTTGAATGCCAGGGTCGGGCCGTGGAACAGCTCAAGGGCATAGGTGCCATCTTTCAATTTGACCAGCGGCGCCGGGAAGGTGAAAGCGGCGTTAATCAGCTCGCTCACCTTCTCAGCAGGCACTTCGTCCCCCAGCAGGTGGCTAATGATGCGGGCAGAGCGTTCGGCCAGCGGCAGATCGAGCAGGGCATACACATCGGCCAGCGGCGCTATCACCTCGGGGAAAAAGAGCCCTTGATCGCGACCCAGCCCCTGACGCACCGCCTGCGCGAAGCTCACCTGTTCACTCTTGTCCTTGATATTGTAAAGATTCATAGCTCGCTTCCTGTTACCCGTGCCCCGGCCATGTCCAGTTTGCAGACCCGGGCAAATCCATCTTCGTTCTGCACGAAATGTGCTTCCATCCAATCTTTCATCCGCTCGGCCTGCGCCAGATCCTTCATCACCACAAACACGGTGGGACCGGAGCCGGAGATGCCGGTGGCCAGCGCCCCGTTCTGGGCCGCCTGAGCCCGCACCTCGGCAAAACCTTCGATCAGCGCCGCGCGGTAGGGTTCGGCAATCACGTCTTTCAGTACGCTCGCGGCCAATCCCTCCTGCCCGGTGTAGCTGGCGTGAACAAAGGCAGCCAAGCGACGCCCGTAGGTGAGGCAATCCTGACGGCGATATTGGGCCGGCAGGATGGCGCGGGCGGCGGCGGTCGAGACCACGGTACCCGGGTAGCAGACCACCCAGTACCACTCGTCAAACACCGGAATGCCCTGACTGATGACGCCGTGCTCTTCCAGCACCAGCTGCATGCCACCGAGATAACAGGGGGCCACGTTGTCGTAATGAACGGAGCCGGAGATGCGCCCTTCCATCTCCCCCATCAGCAGCAGCATGTCGTGCTCATTGAGCGGCGCGCCATGGAAGGCGTTGAGCCCTTCAAGGGCCGCCACCACGCTACAGGCGCTGGAACCCAGACCCGAGCCGACCGGCAGGTTCTTCTCCAGCACCATTTCAAGTGGCTTGAGTTTAAGGCCGCGCTTCTCCAGCGCCTCGCCATAGGCTACCCAGCAGTCGAACAGGATATTCTTTTTCGGATCATCCGGCAGCTTGTGGGCGTAGCGGCCCACGGATGAGAGCGCAAATGGCACCGCTGTTGCTGGGAGAGGGGCTTTCACCTGCACCCGATCACCGAGCAGGGAGCCATCCACGGGGGCGAGCGCCGCCCCCAGTACATCGAATCCCACGCTCAGGTTAGCGCTGGAGGCGGGAGCGTAGGCAACGACGCTGCCGCCCTGGTACATGTCTGAACTCATGCTTACAACTCCTGCTTCCAGTTCTGGGTGCGCAGCACGTCGGCAAAGACGCCAGCGGCTGTCACTTCGGTACCGGCGCCATAGCCGCGCAGCACCAGCGGGATCGGCTGGTAGTAGGTGGAGAAGAAGGCGAGCGCGTTCTCCCCGTCTTTGACCTTGAACAGCGGCTCATCGCCACCGACCGCCTTGATGGCGACCTTGCACTTGCCACCCTCAATCGACCCCACATAGCGCAGTACCTTGCCTTCACGCTGGGCAGCGGCGAACTGATCGCGGAACCAGCCGTCGGCTTCGGGCAAACGGGCCATAAAGGCTTCTACATCGCCGCTCACATCAAAGCCGGGTGGCAGCGCCTGCTCGACTTCGACATCGGAGAGTTCCAGCGCCATGCCAGCTTCACGAGCCAGGATCAGCAGCTTGCGCGCCACATCCATGCCGTTGAGATCGTCGCGGGGATCCGGCTCGGTAAAGCCGTTGCCACGGGCGATCTTGGTCGCTTCTGAGAACGCCATCCCTTCATCCAGCTTGCCGAAGATAAAGGAGAGCGAACCCGACAGGATGCCATCGAAGGCACGCAGCTTGTCACCGGCCTTGATGAGGTTTTGCAGGTTCTCGATAACCGGCAGGCCCGCGCCGACGTTGGTTTCATAGAGGAACTTGCGGCGAGTCTGGCGAGCAGTGCGGCGCAGCGCCTTGTAGTAATCGAGCGAGCCGGTGTTGGCCTTCTTGTTCGGGGTCACCACGTGGAAACCGGCGGCCAGGAAGTCGGCATACTGGACGGCAACTGCCTCGGAGGAGGTGCAGTCAACGATCACCGGGTTGATGATGTGGCTATCCTCCACCAGCTTTTTCACCCCTTCCAGCGAGAAGCTTTCCCGCGCTTCCACCAGCTGTTCACGCCAGTTGGCGAGATTAAGGCCATCCTTGTTGACCGCCATCTGGCGGCTGTTGGCGATGCCGACCACCCGCAGGCCAGTGCCCTGCTCGGCCAGTACCGGTTGCTGGCGGGCAATCTGATCCACCAGCGCAGCGCCGACGCCACCGACGCCGACCACAAAGAGATCGATAAACTGCTGGCTGCCAAAGAAGTTCTGGTGACACGCCTTGATGGCTTCCGCCACCTTGCGATCCCGCACCACCGCCGAGATGGAGCGCTCGCTCGACCCCTGCGCAATGGCGACGATATTGATAGAGGCTTGTGCCAGCGAGGTGAAAAAGCGGGCCGCCATCCCCTTGCTGGTGCGCATGCCGTCACCGATGAGGGAGATGATGGCCAGATCGCTGATGATATCCAGCGGCTCCAGCAGCTGGTTTTTGAATTCGAGCTCGAACTCGCGCTCCAGCACCTTGCGGGTCTTCTCACTGTCGTAGCTGTGGATACAGAAGCTGACGCTGTACTCGGAGGATGACTGGGTGATCAGCACGATACTGACCCCGGCGCGGGAGACGGCGGAGAAGATGCGACCGGCCATGCCGACCATCCCCTTCATGCCGGGGCCGGAGACGTTGAACATGCACATGCCGGACAAGTCGGAGATGGCCTTCACTTTCAGGTCATCGTCGCCGCTCTCGGGGCCGATCAGGGTGCCCGGCCCTTGCGGGTTGAAGCTGTTCTTGATGAGGCAGGGAATATGGAACTGGGCCACCGGCGCGATGGTTTTCGGGTGCAGCACCTTGGCGCCGAAGTAGGAGAGCTCCATCGCCTCCTTGTAGGAGAGGGTTTTCAGCAGATAGGCATCCGGCACCAGACGGGGGTCGCAGCTGTAGCAGCCCTCGACGTCAGTCCAGATCTCGCAGCACTCGGCATCGACACAGGCAGCCAGCACGGCGGCGGAGTAGTCAGAGCCGTTGCGGCCCAGCAGCACGGTCTCGCCCTTGTCGCTGCCGCCGGTAAAGCCCGGCATCAGATAGAGACAATCGCTGCGCAATCCCTTGGCGGCAAAGCGCACCCGGGAGGCTTCGATATCGACGTGGGCTTCCAGATAGCCGCCGTCGGTAGCCAGCAGCTCTTCCGGCACGATCAGATCCACATCCAGACCGCGCACCCGCAGCAACTCGTGCATAAAGGCGATGGAGAGGTTTTCGCCACGGCTCAGGATGCGCGCCTGCACGTTGTCCGGGCAGAGGCCCAGCAGACGAATGCCCTGCATCAGCCGCTCGACCTGATCCAGCTCATTGGTGAGACGGGCCAGCAGCCCCTTGTCATCGAGCGCCGGATAAGCCGCCTTCAACCCGGCCAGCAGGCGGGAGAAGATACCGTTGATTTCAAACAGGGTAGAACTGGCATCCATGCCGCGGCTGGTTTGTTCCACCAGCGCCACCAGATGATTGGTCACCTTGGCAGGAGCAGACAGCACCAGGGCTACCTGAGATTGACCGTGGGTGTTGACCGCGATATCGGCCACCCGTAAAAAACGCATCGCATCGGCCAATGAAGACCCGCCAAACTTCAACACTCTCATCGCTTTCTCTCCCTGTAACTCTATGAAATATAATCTAAAAACCAATCCAACAAAAAGGCCCGTACTGGGTGGGTACGGGCCTTTTTTGATTTCTGTGCTTGTTCGTCAGCGCATCAACCGGCCCCAGTGCCACCTGTGGTGGTACCGGTAATAATGGTGGTGGTGATGACGTTGGTGAATAACTGCATGACGAACACTCTTGAACGAAGCTGGCTTTTAGCAATACCGCGGCTGGCCTTGGGCTGTCAACTTAAACCTCTTTGCCAAGTTTGCGCGCAAGGTCTTTGCAGAGCAGGTGGAGCATGTTCAAATCCCGCTGCGGCAGCATGGGCACCCGGTCCATCACCCATTGATGCAGTTTTTCATCCTGTGAAACCCCGAGTTCACCAAGCAATTCTGCTGTTTTGCTTTTTAGTACCCGAACCTGCCCAACGTTATCAAAATTTTCTGCTACGGCCTGCGGCTCATCCAGCAACTGGCTCATCTCGTAGGCGTAGAGCATGATCGCCTGCCCCAGATTCAGCGACGGATAGCTCACCTTGAGGGGCAAATAGCTGATGAGATCGACCTCGGCCAGCTGCTCGTTGGAGAGGCCCGACTCCTCGCAGCCAAAGACGATGGCGACCTTACCAAGCGATGGCTTGGCTCGGATCTGCTCGCGGATCTCCCCCGGGGTGAGGTAGTGCTGGTAGCGACCGCGCTCACGGGCAGTGGTGGCGATCACCAGATCCATGTCGGCCAGCGCCTCGGGCAGGGTATCGAACGCCTCGGCCTGGGTCAGGATCTCCTGCGCACCGTGGGCCACCCAGCTCGCCTCCTCCTCTTCATGTACCCGGCTCGCCACCAGCCGCATGGCATCGAATCCCATGGTTTTCATGGCGCGGGCCGCCGCCCCCACATTCGCAGGACGAGCAGGTGCCACCAGGACAAAATAGAGCTTCATCGGGTTTCCTCACAGGCCAGAGGGCCTCTTAAACAGACGGCAAACAGTCGCCAAACCATCGCCAAAACAGGGGCGCAATCTACCTTTTATCCCCGAAAAATGCCACTTGAACAGACGTTTGAATGTTGCCATAGTGGCCTGGCGTGTGACCAAATTACACGCAATCCTTCGCGCTATCGGCCCGACAGATCACAAGGAAGAGAGAGATGCAGCAGCCATTGGAACAGGCCGTCGCCGAGACGATCTTGCAACGCTTCGAGTCGTTTTACAGCCGGTTTCTCGAGATAACCCAGGGCAGCAAGAGCCGCTTCGAGAACAGTGACTGGCTGGGGGTGCAGCTCGCAGGACGGGAGCGTATTCGCCTCTATGATCACCACGTCGGCGCCACCACGGCCCTGATCAAGCAGATGATGGGGGAACATCACGCCACTCAGGAGCTGCTCAAGCGGGTAAAAGGCGCCTTCAGCGATCTGCTGCCCCGTTGTGACAACTTCGAGGTAGCGGAGTCCTTCTTCAACTCCGTCTATCGCCGCATCTTCCGCCATCGCAATATCCGCGACGAGAACCTCTATATCCATCCATTTCGCAGCCGGGGGGATCATCCCGACTTGAGCGCCCTGCTGCGGGTCTATCGCACCGATCTGACCCACCTGCCGCAGGCCCTGAGCCAGCTGCTCGGCGATTACAGCTTCACCCTGCCCTATGAGGACAAGCAGCGGGATATTGTCGACATCCACCGCCATCTTGCGGAGAACGGCCCACAAATTCTCCATGACGAGCCGTTTGCCATCGAACTGTTGAAAGAGGTGTTCTACCGCAACAAGGGGGCCTATCTGGTGGGGCTTATTCGGGTGAAGGGGCAGGTCTTCCCCTTTATCCTGCCCCTGCTCAGCACCGGCCAGAGCATCTACGTGGATACCGTCATCTTCGAGCCGGAGCTGGCCTCCATCGTGTTTGGTTTCGCCCGCGCCTACTTCATGGTCTACGCCCCTGTGCCGGCGCTGTTTGTGGTGTTTCTGCGCCAGATCATGCCCCACAAGCCCGATTACGAGATCTACAACGCCATCGGCTGTCAGAAACACGGCAAGACCGAGCTCTATCGCCACTACCGCCACCATCTGGCCCAGAGCCGGGATCAGTTCATCATCGCCCCCGGCATCAAGGGGATGGTGATGAGCGTGTTTACCCTCCCCTCTTACGATGTGGTGTTCAAGGTGATCAAAGACGAGTTCACTCCCCCCAAGGATGTGAGCCACGAGCAGGTGAAGGCAAAGTACCGGCTGGTTAAACAGCACGATCGGGTTGGCCGCATGGCCGATACCCAGGAGTTCACCAACTTCGAGTTTCCGCTGGATCGCATCTCGCCCGAGCTCCTTGCCGAACTCAAGACGGTGGCGCCGTCGGCGCTCACCATCACAGGCGACAAGCTGGTGATCACACACCTCTACACCGAGCGCAAGATGATCCCGCTCAACCTCTATCTGGACAAGGCGGACGAGCAGCAGACCCGGCTCGCGCTGGAGGAGTACGGCAACGCCATCAAGCAGCTGGCGGCGGCCAACATCTTCCCCGGCGACATGCTGTTCAAGAACTTCGGCGTCACCCGTCACGGCCGGGTGGTCTTCTACGACTACGACGAGATCTGCTACATGACGGAGTGCAACTTCCGCCAGATCCCGCCGCCGCGCTACCCCGAGGATGAATGGAGCGCCGAGCCCTGGTATTCGGTGGCCCCCAACGACATCTTCCCCGAGGAGTTCGCCACCTTCCTGCTGCAAAAGCCGCAGGTGCGGGAGATCATGATGCAACTGCACAAAGAGATGTTCGACGCCAACTACTGGAAGATGCTGCAGAGCAACATCAAGGTGGGGGTGTTCGAGGATGTCTATCCCTATCGACGCAAGAAGCGCTTCAAGTTCCAGCGGGGGGGATGAGGATAAGCTCGCGGCGCCTTGCCGGTGGCTCAGATGCAATGCCTCTTGCAACCTGGCCGGCACAAGCCGCAAAACGTCATTGAGAAAGGGACGCCACGGCGTCCCTTTCTGATCGCGGCTGTCTGCTCACGCTACGACAGCCTCTGACTGGCATATCCGTTACTTGGCAGCAGGCATGGCATCGAAGGTGAGCAGCGCCACCTTGTTGGCATCACTCAGAACCAGCTGTTGGCCACTGATTTTGAAGGTTGCCACCCTCTCCAGTTTCTGCAGATAGAGCATCTCCTTGTCGGCCAGATCGCCCATGCACATCATGCGGGTCGAGCCCATGGCCCCCAGCGTCAATACGCCGTCACCCTGCTGGGTGATACCGCCAAAATAGCGGTTGCAGCCGCCCTTGCCCGCCACCTTGTCACCCGCGATCTGCAGGGTGAAGGTATCGTCGCTCGCCCCCTGCAACTGCCAGGTGGATGCTTGCAGTTGAGCCAGATTGGAACCAGTTGCCATGGCGCAGCCCCCCAGTGCCAGTGCGGCCAGCAGGGTCAGTTTCTTGTTCATGGGGTCACCTCTTGATGTCAGCGAAATAGGGGAAGGAAAGTGATGATGGTGGCCTGTTTATCATGAGATGGCGGCAGATTAAAACTGTTTTATTGTGATCTGGGTTGCCTTTACTAGCAGCTGGCATGTGCCATGCTTGTATTCCAGTTCCGGACCCAGGGAGGGGAAAAGAATGGTCAAACCACTCATCATCGCATTCGCTTCATGCCTCAGCCTCTGTGCCCAGGCCGCCGACTGGGACTTTCTCAATAGCGAGGAAAACAGCCAGCTCTACGTGAAAAGCTATTCCGGCGCGCTGCTCGGCAGCCAGTCTCACCACAGCGACCATTTCGACCTCTGGCTCATCAACACCGGCTATCAGTACTCGGTTTGGGACGATGTCAGCCTCTACATGGAAGCGGGCCCTGCGATGGATCCCCACAGCGAGCAGACGGGCTTCAATATCAGCTCCGGGGTGCGTTACCAGTTCTCCCCCTCGCTGAATATTGGCAGCCAGCTAAAGCAGCTGGAAGTGGACAAGGCCAGCACACTGCTGGAGCTCAATACCAGCCTGCTGCTCACCCCGCAGTTCGCCATCAAGGCAAACTACGGCGTCAGCGCCTTCAGCACAGAACAATCCCTCAGCATAGGCGTCGGCTTCAACTTCTGACCGCTCAGATGAGCCGGGTAGCGCTCACGACTACGCCGTTGAGGTCGGCATAGACGTAGTCACCCGGATGTATGGTTACCCCGGCAAACGACACCACGGCATCCAGCTCACCCTGACCCCGTTTCTCGGTCTTGACCGGGCAGGCCGCCAGCGCCTTGACCCCCAGTGCCAGCGTCGCCAGTGTGCCCACATCACGCACAGCGCCGTGGATCAGGATCCCCTCCCATCCCAGCTCTGCCGCCTTGAGAGCCAGCTGATCACCGAGCAGAGCGCGACGCAAGGAACCACCGCCATCGATCACCATCACCCGCCCCTGGCCGGGTCGAGTGACCAGCTCCCGCACCAGACTGTTGTCTTCATAGCAGGAGAGAGTGACCGCCTGGCCATAAAACAGCGGCTTGCCACCAAAGTTGTGGAACAGCGGATCGGCCACTTGCAGGACATCACAGTGTTGATCGCAGAGGTCGGGCAGTAGATCCAGCATCATAAGCTTCCTTCCATGGACATGATTTGGCTCATTATTTCACCAGCCCGAATCTCTGACAATCCAGTGGGATTCAATTTTACCCATATGAAGCGGTATGCCTTTCATCAATACCGGCAGCAACCAGAGCTCCCCCTGCTCCACCCAATAGAGCGCGTTCTGGCCGAAACGGGCCGCCAGAGCGATGGACTCACCACGAGAGGAAGCCAGCAACAGCGACGATTCACGCCAACTTTCATCAGGCGAGCTCCCCCAGCAAGGCCCCATGGCCATCATGTAGGGAGACGCCGCGATCACCCGCCAGAGGGCCCGCTGGCGCCGGATATTGATTCCAGGCTGTCACTATGGCGTAAGCGGGCCATTGCGGTGCAGAAAAGGGTGCAATAAAACAAATTTTTCTGTAGTTTTCCCACAAATTCATGTCAACCACATGTTACATTCCATTACATTTTATCAGGGCGAAAATGGGGGCAACCCCAAGTATCATGCTGTGAACTCTGTGCTTGACCTATATCAAACCAGAGTTAAAAAGTTGCTATCTGACGGCAAAGAGTGTTGTTATGCGCCTGTTAACTGATAAAATGCAGCCACTTTTGTAATGGACTACCTTTCCAGGCTTCTCTCGATCAGACTTGTTGGGAGCCTATGTGTGGCACAGGGATGTTTGCCGACGCTGATGCCAAATTCGCGATAATCCGACCTGACATTCATACCCAGGATGACGTAATAAATTTTCAGGACCGGTCGGGTAACGCCAAAGAGTGTTAAAATTAAGATAACTAACTGATAAGAATCTGGGAATACTCATGCAAACACCACACATTCTGATCGTCGAAGACGAACTGGTCACCCGCAATACCCTGAAAAGCATCTTCGAGGCCGAAGGCTACGTTGTGCTCGAAGCCAACAATGGCGACGAGATGCATCAAGCCCTGACCGCCCACACCATCAATCTGGTGATCATGGACATCAACCTGCCGGGCAAGAATGGCCTGCTGCTGGCACGCGAGCTGCGTGAAGATGACAACATAGCCCTGATGTTCCTGACCGGTCGTGACAATGAAGTGGACAAGATCCTGGGTCTGGAAATCGGTGCCGATGATTACATCACTAAGCCGTTCAACCCCCGTGAACTGACTATTCGAGCCCGCAACCTGCTGAGCCGCACCATGAATGTGGTCGCCGGTGGCGAAGAGAAGAAGCTGGTTGAACGTTACCTGTTCAACGGCTGGGCACTGGACATCAACAGCCGCGCACTGGTCAGCCCGGCTGGCGACATGTTCAAACTGCCGCGTTCTGAATTCCGTGCCATGCTGCACTTCTGCGAAAACCCGGGCCAGATCCAGACCCGTGCCGAGCTGCTCAAGAAGATGACAGGCCGTGAGCTCAAACCTCATGACCGTACCGTGGATGTCACCATTCGCCGTATTCGCAAACACTTCGAAAGCGTCAACGACACCCCGGAGATCATCGCCACCATCCATGGCGAAGGCTACCGCTTCTGTGGTGAGCTGGAACAGGAATAAGCCCGTTCCATCCCATTAAATTTGGTTCAAAAGGCGCCATTGGCGCCTTTTCTCTGCCTGCCGTTTACCCTCTTCCGGCGCAAGCGCAAAACAAAAAGCCCACTCGCAGGAGTGGGCTTTTTGAATGAAAGCTGGAGCGGGCAGCGGGAATCGAACCCGCATCATCAGCTTGGAAGGCTGAGGTAATAGCCATTATACGATGCCCGCCTGGCATCAAACTCGCAACAGATAACAGGCATCAAACAAACGTCGATAAACAGTGCGCCAGACAGAGGCGATAGCAGGACGGTTTGGTTACCGGGTATCAGAATGTGGAGCGGGTGATGGGAATCGAACCCACGTATGCAGCTTGGGAAGCTACCGTTCTACCATTGAACTACACCCGCGTCAGGGCCTCTACTATATGCATTTTGAAGCCGAGCGCAATCACCACTGTGCTGTTTTTTACCATAAATCAAGCTGCTCGACCAACTAATGAGCAGAAAGCTGTTTTTTCCATCAAACATTTTCAACACCGGGAATTTACAAGGTTGCCAATGCCGGGAGCCGAGGATAGTCTTGCGCCACTCGACGCGAGGATGGTGGTAATGGACAAGAAAACTCAGAAACATCTTTATGGCTGGTTGCGTAACCAGTCGAGCCACGGCCGACGCTGGATCGGTCTCTCCATAGGCTTTGGTCTGGGTCAGGGCATACTGATGGTGGCGCAAGCCTGGTTGCTGGCGACCCTGTTGCATCGCTTCATCATGGAGGGTGCCACGCCGGAACAATCCATTCCCCTCTTCATTACCCTGCTGCTGGTGACCCTGACCAAAGCGGTGCTGGCCTATGGCCGTGAAGTGACCAGCTTCAAGGCGGGCAGCGCGGTGCGCCAGGCCATTCGCGAGCTGGTGCTCACCCGCCTCGGCCGTCTCGGCCCTGCCTATATCCAGCGACGCCCGGCCGGCAGCTGGGCCAGCCTGCTGCTGGAACAGATTGAAAACATGCAGGATTTCTTCTCCCGTTACCTGCCACAGATGGCCATTGCCGTCTTTATTCCCGTGGTGATCCTGGTGGCCGTGTTCCCGGTCAACTGGGCGGCGGGCCTGATCCTGCTGGGCACAGCGCCCCTCATCCCCTTCTTCATGATCCTGGTGGGGGTGGGTGCCGCCGATGCCAACCGCCGCAACTTCCAGGCACTGGCCCGCCTCTCCGGCCACTTCCTCGACAGGCTCAAGGGTCTTCGCACCCTGCAGCTCTTCATGCGCACCCAGGCAGAAGGGGATGCCATTCGCGACGCCTCGGAAGATTTTCGCGAACGTACCATGGAGGTACTGCGCCTTGCTTTCTTAAGCACAGCCGTGCTGGAATTCTTCGCCGCCATCTCGGTGGCGCTGGTGGCGGTCTACTTCGGTTTCTCCTACATAGATCACCTGAACTTCGGCCACTATGGCGCCAAGGTCACCCTGTTTACCGGCCTGTTCGTGCTCTTCCTCGCCCCCGAGTTCTACGCCCCGCTGCGCGAACTCGGCGCCCACTACCACGCCAAGGCGCAGGCCATCGGCGCCGCCGAGCAGTTGCTGGCATTCCTGGAAGCCGAGGTGAGCGAGCCCGCCTCCGGTAATACCCCTTTCCATGCAAACACGCCCATCAGGGTCGAGGCTCGCGGCCTTGAAGTGCTGAGTGCCGAAGGCAAGGTGCTGGTTGGCCCCATCGACTTCACCCTGGAGGCGGGTTCACGCACGGCGCTCATCGGTATCAGCGGCGCTGGCAAGAGCTCGCTGGTCAATGCCCTGCTCGGTTTTGCCCCCTATCGTGGTGAGCTCAAGGTGAACGGCCAGGAGCTGGCCAGCCTCGACATGAGCCAGTGGCGGCTGCAGCTGGGCTGGCTCTCCCAGAACCCGCAGCTGTTCCATGCCTCCTTGCGCGACAACCTGCTGCTGGCCAAGCCAACGGCCAGCGATGGCGAGCTGGAAAATGCCCTGAAACGGGCGCAAGCGTGGGAATTTGCCATGGAGAAGGGGCTCGACTATCCGGTCGGCGATCAGGCGGGCGGCCTCTCGGTCGGTCAGGCCCAGCGCCTCGCGCTGGCCCGCACCCTGCTCAAATCCACCCAACTGATGGTACTGGATGAGCCAACCGCCAGCCTGGATCGCCACTCGGAGCGCGCCATCATGACCACGCTGGAGCAGGCGATGGCGGGCCAGACCCTGCTGATGATCACCCACCGTCTCGATCAACTGACCAAAATGGACAAGATACTGGTGCTGGCGCGCGGCCAGCTGGTGGAGCAAGGCAACTTCCAGCAACTGAGCACAGCGCAGGGCCCGTTCGCCCGCCTCTTGTCCCAACACCCGGGGGATTCTCTCGATGACTGATCTATTGCCGTTTCTGCGCCTCTATCGTCAGCACTGGCTGAGCCTCTCGCTGGGCCTGCTGCTGGCCCTGGTGACCCTGGTGGCTGGCATGGGACTGCTGTCGCTCTCCGGCTGGTTCCTCTCCGCCGCGGCCGTAGCGGGCATGACAGTTGCGAGCACCCATGCCTTTAACTACATGACCCCGGCTGGCGGCGTACGTTTCTTCTCCATCATCCGCACCGCGGGTCGCTGGGGCGAGCGGGTGGTGAGCCACGACGCCACCTTCCGGGTGCTGACCCGGTTGCGGGTCTGGTTCTGGCAAACACTCTCGCCGCTCTCCACCGGCACCCTGGCCGGCTTTCGCCAGGCGGATCTGCTCAACCGGCTGGTAGCCGACATAGACGCCATGGATCACGTCTATCTGCGTCTGGTCACCCCCATAGGCGCGGCCCTGCTCAGCTGCGCCGGTCTGGTGTTCTTCCTCTCCTTCTTCGACGCTCGTCTTGCCCTGATCCTGGGAGCCATACTGCTGTTTGGCATGATAGCCCTGCCGCTGGTGTTCTACTTCCTCGGTCGCCAGCCCGGCCGTCGGCTGATCGCCGAAAAATCGGTGATGCGTACCCGCATGGTGGACTATCTGGATGGTCAGGCCGAGCTGCAGATGTTTGCCGCCGCCCCCAAGGCGTTGACCGAACTGAAACAGGCCGAACAGGCGCTGCTGACCGCCCAGGCCCGCATGGCCAGAGTGAGCGGCCTGGCCAACTTCTCGGTGCAGCTCCTCAGCGGCTGGACCCTGACCCTGATGCTCTGGCTGGCCGGTCACGGTGTGGCGGGGGCGCAACCCGACCCCATCACGGCGCTGATGGTGTTCGCCACCCTGGCGAGCTTCGAGGCCTTGCTGCCGTTGGCGGGTGCCTTCCAGCACCTCTCCACCAGCCTCACCTCAGCCCGTCGTCTCAACGAGATACTGCAAGAGGCCAAGGCCCCCGAGTGGGGAGTCGAGCAGCAACACGCCAGCGTCGGCACCTTGCAGATAAGCGACCTCTATTTCAGCTACCCCGGCAACCCGCAGCCGGTGCTGCGCGGTTGCACTCTGCAGTTGCAAGCGGGCGAGAAGCTGGCGCTGCTGGGCCAGACCGGTTGCGGCAAGTCCACCCTGATGGGGCTGTTGACCCGGGAGTGGACCCCGCAGGCGGGCAAGATAGTGCTGGATGGCAAACCACTCACCGACTACAGCGAAGGGGCGTTACGCGCCTCGCTGTCAGTGGTGAGCCAGCGGGTTCACCTGTTCGCCGATACCCTGCGAGGCAACCTCAAGCTGGCGGCCCCAACGGCATCTGACGAGCAGTTGACCGAGGTGCTGGCCCAGGTTGGTCTGGCCAATTTGCTGGAAGATGACAACGGCCACAGTGACAGCGGACTGAACGCCTGGCTGGGGGACGGCGGTCGCCCGCTCTCCGGTGGCGAGCGACGCCGCATCGGTATCGCCCGCGCCCTGCTGCACGATGCCCCGCTCTGGCTGCTGGATGAGCCGACCGAGGGACTCGACAGCCAGACCGAACGGGAGATCATGGACTTGTTGTTCCGACTGGGGGCAGATCGCTCCTTGCTGCTCATCTCCCACCGCCTGCTAGGGCTGGAGCAGATGGACAGGATAGCCCTGATGGAAGAGGGGCAGATCCGCCTCTGTGCCCCTCACCATGAATTGCTGGCCGATGACTACTATCGCAGCCTGCATCAACGGCTGGTACCGGCCTAAACGCAAGAGAAAAGGGGGGAAGAGTGCACACCTGTGCCCTCCCACCCCATGAACTGCTGGCCGGTGACGACTATCGCCACCTGCACCAGCGGCTGGTACCGGCCTGATCGCACGAGAAAACAAGGGGAAGAGGGTGCACCTGTGCCCTCCCCACCCCATGAACTGCGGGCCGGTGACGACTATCGCCGCCTGCACCAGCGGCAGGTACCGGCCTGATCCCCGTCACACCCCGTCTCCATGGTTAAAAAATGGGGCTGGTCGCAGGCAACGACTGGCCCCTATAATGACCCCCTCACAGTTCAACAAGATACCGACATGAAACGCCTTATCCTGATGATGCCCCTGATTGCCTCCGGTTGCGCCGACTTCTCTTTCAGCAGCAACCTGGACAAGGAAAATTTCGACGAGTACTTCAAGCCGGGCGGCGTCCAGATCTATGAGCAGAGTCAGCTGGCTGATCTCAACTACCTCTACCTCGGCACCGTCGAGGGGGAATCCTGCCAGAGCGATGCCAAGCAGCCCATTCCCAACGCAGGTGAAGCCCGCACTCAGGCCCGCCGCCGTGTGGCTGACATGGGTGGCAACGCGGTCACCTTCGACAAGTGCGTCGAGTTCAACGACACCCCGGGCTGCCTGAAACAGGTGATCTGCTACGGGCAGGCGCTGAAAGTGGCGCAAGAGAAGTAAGGACCCCATGGCACTGGCCATAGTCCGGCTCGGCAGCCCCCGCCTCCCCGACGAGGGGCTGCGCATCGGTACAGTGCGGCGCCCGCCCCGTGGGGTGCCCAAGAGCGAATTTGCCAGTCAGGATTGGTACGATGTCTGGTTCCCTAACCTGGCCCCCAGCAGCGAGACCATGAAGCTGGGCCAGGCTGCCGAGACCCCCGCCCAATGGGCCGCCTTCTGCAAACAGTACAGGGCCGAGATGGCCAGCCCCTGCGCCCGTCACGATCTGGCGCTGCTGGCGGCCCTCTCCCACACCAGCAATCTGTCGGTGGGTTGCTATTGTGAGCAGGCCGAGCGCTGTCATCGCACCCTGCTCAAAGAGCTGCTGATCCATTACGGCGCCAGACTGCGCTAACTTGCACCGCCACATAATGAAAGAGGGCGTCCCACGGGACGCCCTCTTTCATATGATGGCCATCAAGGCTGGATGGGGGCAGCCGGACCCTATGGCAGAGTGCCCACCCGCAACCCTTGTTGCAGTGCCCGCTCCTGCTCGGCCGTCATCCCGGCCACCACGCCCTGACGATTCTCTGCCAGCCACTGGGCCAGATCGGCCACCGTCTCCTCCAGCGGCCGAAAGTTGAGCCCCTGTACTATGGCCGCCTCGGCGCTGATGCGGCCATAACCGGCATACTCCGGCTGCGCGTTGGGCAACAGGGCCGGGTAGCTCTGCCAGGGCTCGACACCGGCCGCCAGCAGCGCGGGCCAGGGCACCCACTCAGGTTGCGGTGCCGTGGCGGGCGCGAGTCGGGCGGCGATGCGATCCACCCAGTCCGCCAGCGCTATGCCGGGTTTGAGCAGGTTGAAGATGCCCCCCAGTTGCTGCTCGGCGGCGCGCAGCACAAATTCGGCGCAGTCGCGCACGTCCAGATATTGCAATCGATCCTGCCCCTCTCCCGGCAGCAGCCAGGGCCCCCCTTGCTGCACCCGCTTCACCCACCAGGTCAGACGGCCAGTGGGATCAAAAGGGCCGCCCAGCACGCCGGGGCGCAAAATGCAGAGCCGCTCGCCCCAGCGGGCCTGATACGCGGCCTCGCACAACACCTTCAAGGAGCCATAGTCGGTGGGCATCTCCCCGGCCCTTATCTCGTGCAGCGGCGCCGACTCATCCATCCCCCGCTGGGCGAAGTCGCGATAGACGCTGATGGTGGAGATAAAGATCAGTCGCTCGCAGCGTCCGAGCAGGGCAGCCGAGAGGCTGGCCGCCTGCTCGGGCCGATAGCAGCAGGTGTCGATAACCAGATCCCAGCCTGGTCCTTCCCCGTGCAGGGCGTTCAGACTCTTGTTCCTGTCACCGGTGAGCTGGACCAGTTCGCGCCAGTCCGGGTGCTGGCGAGAACCTCGATTGAACAGGGTCACCTCGTGGCCCCAATCCAGCGCCAGCGAAGTGAGGTAGCGGCCCAGAAAACCGGTGCCGCCGATGATCAGCAGTTTCATCCATGTCCCTCCTGTCCGGCACGATTGGCTATATCGGGTATGACGCGCCTTGCATGCCGGTATCCATAGTGCCCCCACCCTACCCAAGTTGGCGGCGGGGGACAGCCTCGATAGCACAGGGATGGGACTGCGATCACGGCAGGACCAAGGAAAAGCGCGCGGGGCAGCGAGGCCGGGATCCTGATCAGGCAAGGGAGACGCACAGCAAGGCGGGCCTGCGTTTTGACGTCGCCTGTGCTAAATTGCCGGGGTTTTCAGTCAGGATCCGCCATGAAGTTCGAAATCGACACCCTCGGGATCATCCGCTCTCCCTACAAGGAGAAGTTCGCCATCCCCCGCCAGCCCGGTCTGGTCAAGTCGGCCCGTGCCCGCCTCGAGCTGCTGCCACCTTACGATCAGCCGGACGTGCTGCGCGGCATAGAGCAGTTCTCTCACCTCTGGCTCAGCTTCGTGTTTCACCAGACCATGGATCAGGGCTGGCACCCGACTGTGCGCCCGCCGCGTCTGGGCGGCAACGAGCGGGTCGGGGTCTTTGCCACCCGCTCCACCTTTCGCCCCAATCCGCTCGGCCTGTCGGTGGTCGAGTTGCACGGGGTCGGCCGAGAACGGGGCAAGCTGTGGCTCGAACTCGGCGCGGTCGATCTGCTCGATGGCACCCCCATCGTCGACATCAAGCCCTATATCCCCTATGCCGACAGCCTGCCTGATGCCCGTGGCGGCTTTGCCCCCCATGCCCCCACCTCGCCGCTGGCGGTGCGCTTTAGCCCGGAGGCGGAGCAACAGCTGCAACCCTGGCTCAAGGCCCATCCCGAGCTGCGCCTGCTGGTGAGCGAAGTGCTGGCCCAGGATCCCCGTCCCGCCTACAAGAAGGGCAAGCCGGACGACAAGGAGTACGGGGTACGCTTGTTCGATCTCAACGTGCGCTTTCGCATCAGCGAACCCGACTGTCTGGTGCTGGCCATAGTACCGGCCTGAGTGCCGGCCTGAGTGCTGGCCTGATCGCCAGACGATGTGAGCCATTAAAAAACACCCTGCGCTGTTTTTTAAAACGAATGTCATGAAATGAAACAAACGGATTTGTTTCATGCAATATCCACCCGTTAACCACATTGAGAGCAGATAAGCAAAGCCCCCTCTCGTCGGGAATTGTCTCATCAACGCAAACCTGATAACCCATGTGGCGCCGCTGCGCTTGCCCCCTTGTGTCATAGGCAAGATGAAAAACATTACTTTACCCACGCCATTGGGCCAGTATTTCTTATTCCCCCATTATCCGAATAACATTTATATATACATTCCAATTTTTTATGGTATGTTCCCCCTGAAATTGATGATCACCTTAATCAGCCATTTAATGGGGATGCCATGAACGAATTTCTTAAAACACTGCTGAACATCCGTAGTCTTCGTGTGGCCCTGCGCGAGCTGCCATTTGAACAGCTGGAAGAAGCGAAAGAAAAATTCGAGCAGGTTTCTACAGAGCGCTTTGAATCCACCGAGAAAGAGCGTACCGAGCAAGCAGAGCATCAGCGCAAGCTTGCTGAGTTCTCCGAGCTGCTGAAACAAGCCGGTGTCGACCCCCGTGACCTGGTCAGTCACGCAGCCCCGGTCTTATCAGCCAAGGCTGGCAATAAGGCCAAACGAGCACCACGCCCGGCCAAATACAAATATCAAGAAGATGGCCAGGAGAAAACCTGGACCGGTCAGGGCCGTATGCCAAAGGCCATCGCTGCGCAAGTTGAGCAAGGCAAGAGCCTGGATGACTTCCTGATTTAATATCCGCGTTTACCAGATGCCGCCTACGGGCGGCATTTTTATTGCCTTCTTATCCCCGGCGTCATCACCGCACATCAAAAACGGTAAAACAGTGAAAGCATGTTCACTTTTTTCAGTTCGGATTTTAGCCACCAAGCCCAGCACTGGCGGGCTCTGGGCATAGGGTTTTACCGTAATCCATTTTTGCAAAAAATTTTCTATACGGGGCGCTCAGGCGGGAGTGGATTAGCGCGGATTTCGTGGCGCAATACTGTCAGTGGCTCTTTCGACTAGTCTATCCGCTGTGCGGATATTTGAATGAGTTGAGCTATGTTTTGGAGGCTACCGAAAGGGCCTATCAAACATCATTTATAGTAGCTTACTATCTACCGTCACTATTAATAGCATTCAAGCGGAATTATTTATTTTAAGCATCTGGCGTTGGAGTTTTGTCACATGAGAATAAACATGAATGGATGAGCGCCCCATGGAATAAATGAAGATGTTATGTATGCAGAATAATTACCAACACATTTTATTAAAATATAAATCTAGCTATCACCCTAGGCAATAGTCATTTGCACACCCCCTTCATCATAATATTTAATGGTGCATCTAACATTTATTTAGATACACCATCAACAAATAAATTATCTCAGCCTTGATTGACGACGTAATGATTCTACAGCCAAGCAAACCGATTCTTTATCTGAAATGGTTTGTGACCATTCTCGCCAAAATTCTTTTGTCGCACTTGCAGGTTCTAAGGTTGGTTGACTAAGTTTTATCCTTGATGGCAATAAAACTGAATCACCTAATACAATCGCCTCCCCTATGTCTAATATTGGAAGTACAGATGTCAATGAGCTTAAGGAGTCGGGCATGAGTTTGTGCACGACAGATTGATCCTGAGAGTTACTTAGTCTTAATGCAATTATATTATTGCATTGACTAAGGATTGTACGACTTACATCTGATGGCCGCTGACTTACAACAAATAAAGATACGCCATACTTCCTCCCTTCCTTTGCGATTTTTTCAAATGTATCTAATGCAATTCTAGAGTCGGCATCTACAGAGTCCTTTGTTGGTAAGTAAATATGAGCCTCATCACATACGAATGTAATTGGCGTTCTATTTTTTTCTTCTCTCCAAAATTGAATGCTATATATAAATCGAGTAAATACACCTATCACAATGGGAAGTATATCTGATGGAACTTCAGAGAAATCTATTATTTTTATACCAAGGGTATTATCTGCTGTCTCAATGAACTCACTTGCATATTTTTCTAACCAAGCGTAGTCATTACATTCCTCCGGTGACTCAAAAAGAAATGCATTTCGTTTATCCTCTACTTTTGATTGGAGCCTACTGATGAACCGAGTTAGTTTACTGTTCCAATCTCCCTTTATTTCATTTTTACCTGAGCCAGGTTTCATCCCAATATCATCGTCATTAAGTCGCTCAAGCAATTTATTAATAGGATATGGGATAGGGGCATCAATAGTTAGACCGGAAATTAAATGTTCTAGACCTTTTCCTTCTAAATACTCCTTCTTCAGTTCCCTTACATGATGTATAAATCTGGATGCTTGATTAGGAGCATTGTTATCAGACCGGTCTAATAGCAGAGCCAGCATTTCATCTTTATTTAATAGCCAATGAGGAACAAATATGCAGTTTTCAGTATGGGACTCAACATCCCCAGGCCCTGCTATTCGATAATATCTCGCTATCGGTGCCAGGCCAGTTTTAACAGCTTCATCCGTTAGTGTTTTATACTCACCATGTATATCGAACACTATAATATTGGCATGCTTTAATTTTGATGCCTGTTCCAACAGAGATGCCACAGTCCAGCTTTTTCCTGATCCAGTGCTACCTAGTAATGCAGCATGTCGCTGAAATAGTTTATCGCCATTAGCCACAGCTTTAGATGACGTATCACCATAAGTACCTAAAATCAACTGTAGCTCTTTAGGCGTATCATTGGCAACTACAGACATTAATTGTTCTAAACTACTTTTCTGTATTAAGTGTACAGCCTTATCAACTTTTGGAAAATATTTTGCCCCTCTTTTAAAAACTGAGCGACAACTACCTAACACCTGACTCTTATACACAAATATTGTGAACTGATTGGCACTTTTCCCGATTTCCAGGATCTGATCTCCTATGTGACTCCCGAACATGGTAACGATCATGCTAACTTTTGCTCTTCATCGTGCGGC
>NZ_JAACGC010000067.1:0-23453 GCF_029237385.1 Aeromonas sp. 1HA1 | reverse complement strand
GATTGGCGAGGCCGATACCCTGGAAAAGCTCGAAGCCCTGCTGCCATGGAACGTCCCGCTGGAGCCGATTGCAAAAAAAGTGGCGCAATACGGTAAAGGCAAGTAGGTCGATTTAACGGCGCTTACTGACCTTTTTACGTGCCGCCATCTGGCCGCGCACCACCACTTTGCCATCCCGCAGCTTCACCTCCTGGCGGACTTGGGTCAGATCATCCCACCCCGCCGCCTTGATGGCAGGCAGCAGGTATTTGGAGATGATGTCGGCTTCGGTGAGGGTCGCTTTGTTGATCTCGGCCATGAGCACTCTTCCGGTCGGGGGGACAATATTGCTCAAGATTCTCTCATAAAATCAGCCGAGTTTTGTTGATTTCAGACTCATAAAGCAACAAGGAGAGCAGCTCTTGATGGCGAGCCTTCTGGTCAAGGAAACGTCTGGCAATGGCATCACCATGTTGCGCTGAATGCTTTTTGAAGGGCATACCTTTTTGGAACCATCGCACGGCATCAAAACACGACCTTTCGGTAGCCTTTTGATCCGACGGAACACACTTCAAGTCTGCGCCTTCACCAATAGATCGCTTTTGAGTTGTCTTTGAACGCTTGATACAGACCACCCACATACTTCAGTCAGGATCGGTAGGTTTGCTGCACGATAATGCGTAGCGTCCCTCACAATCCTGGCTATAGCGACCAGCTGTTCACGTTTGCAGAGCAAGGTCTCGACTGGTTGGCTGCCCATATTGATTGAAATTTCGACGTCATCCCCCCGTTTGCTGTTCTCTTACCCGCTATAGGGGATAAATGTTAAATACCGCCTGTGGCGTGTAAAAAATATTTACCCGCTGTAACAGGTAAACATTGATATACCTGCCATAGCGTGTAAATTGGAAGAACGCACGCGACCAGGTAGTCGAATCATGAAAGTAACCAGCGCCAAGCAGCTGAGCGCCTGTATCAAGGATGCCAGGCTTTCACAAAAGCTCTCCCAGGGTAAAGTGGCCGAGAAAGTGGGAATTAGGCAAGACACTGTCTCCAGCTTCGAGCTCAACCCTGAGTCCACCAAGCTGGAGACCCTGTTCAAAATCCTCGCAGCACTCGAATTGTCACTGGATATCAAACCCCGCAATGAGTCATCCGACAGCCCTATAACAGGCTGGAAGGAGGAGTGGTAATGGCCAATCTGGCTGTCTACATGAACGGCTATCGGGTAGGCACATTCACCAAAACTACCAGCGGTGCCCATCAGTTTCAGTACCATGAGTCCTGGCTGGCACAGTCAGGTTGCCGTCCCATCTCACTCTCCATGCCATTGCGCCATCAGGCCTACCGGGGCGATGAAGCCCATAACTTCTTCGACAACCTGCTGCCAGATAATCTGGAGGTGAGGAACAGGGTTGTTGCACGCTATCAAGCGGCATCAACCCAGCCCTTTGATCTGCTCAGTTGCATTGGCCAGGATAGCGTAGGGGCATTACAGCTGGTTACCGAAGGGGACCATGTTCCTGATGTCAGGCGAATCGACTACAAGGCCCTTTCCAATGATGAACTGGAACAGATCCTGACCAGCTACAAATCAGGAATCCCTTTGGGTATGGTCAGGGAGCAAGAGGAGTTCCGGATCTCCATCGCCGGGGCGCAAGAAAAGACAGCGCTGCTCTATCTCGATGGCCGTTGGTACTTGCCACTCAACGCAACACCGACAACCCACATTATCAAACTCCCCATAGGCAAGATTGAAAGCCACTCCTACTCGATAGACCTCTCCCAGAGCGTAGAAAACGAATATCTCTGCACTCTGATTGCCAAGGAGTTTGGTCTACCCGTACCTCACTGCTTCATGATGCAGGTTGGCCAAGTCAAAGCACTTGCGGTGGAACGCTTCGACAGACGTTACGCTACAGATCGCAGTTGGATCATGCGCCTTCCCCAAGAAGATTTCTGTCAGGTATTGAATGTTCCGTCAGCACGGAAATACGAGAGCCATGGCGGACCGGGGATCACTGACATCATGAAAACTTTGCTGGGCTCTGCGACACCAGAACAGGATCGCTACCTGTTCATGAAATCTCAGGTCCTGTTCTGGCTGCTGGCGGCCACCGATGACCATGCCAAGAACTTCTCGGTCTTTATCGAACCGGAAGGGCGTTTTCGCCTGACCCCTTTTTACGACATCCTATCCATGTATCCCGCGTTTGGTGGTCGAGGTCTACACCCACGCGATGCAAAGCTGGCCATGGGCCTGACCGCGACCAAGGGCAAGAAATATGCGATAGAGCAGATATTTCCTCGCCATTTCTATCAGACTGCCAAAGCGGTTGGATTTGAGAAGGTGCAAATGGAAATAATCCTAAACGAAATGGCAAGTAGTCTGGATGAAGTGATCTCGGCCGTCCGTCAGCAGTTACCAGATACATTTCCCACCCAGATTGCTGACTCGATTCTGGATGGCCTCAGCACCAGAGCGCAGCGTTTAACTCGGTCGTCAACCAAGTGAAATGAATCCTGGCCAGAGACAAAACATAAGCACCAACCATTGCAACCTCACCTCCAGGCACAGTTTTTCCCGGTTTCCCACT
Organism: Aeromonas sp. 1HA1; assembly: GCF_029237385.1. NCBI lineage: Bacteria > Pseudomonadati > Pseudomonadota > Gammaproteobacteria > Aeromonadales > Aeromonadaceae > Aeromonas > Aeromonas sp. 1HA1. The sequence continues at coordinate 20,877 of NZ_JAACGC010000067.1, read as the reverse complement.
TTTCCCACCTCCACTTGGCCAGCGTGGGGATGGTTCAGCATAAACAGGGGGCTATCACCATTGCTGGGGTAGTATTTTGGGTAGTTTTTTCTTAAAAAATAATAAAAATTACATCATGCATATGATTTTTATAGCTATTTATAGTCCAGCATGTAATCAGATCCAGAACATAGAGTAATGGATGCAAGAAGCCCGTCAACGACGGGCTTCTACTCCATGCCTGCACCACACCGCTATTGGCTTGAGCCAGATCGGATTTTCATTCCTGTCCGACAGCATCTGACTCGCTTGTGCGGTATGCTGTCACGCTGATGCCCAACAACGACCTCTATTGAGGCCCGCCTTATGAAATACCTTGTAGTACAAACCAAACAGATAGGGGATGTGCTGATCTCCACCGCGCTGTGCAACAACCTCAAGCAGAACGATCCAAGCGGGGAAGTTCACTATCTGGTCATGGATTATTGCGCGGGTATGGCGCAGGGCAATCCCAATATTGATCGACTCCTCATCATAGAGAAAGCCAGACGCAACGACTGGCGCTACATGAAGGACCTGCTGCTGGATATCCGCCGCGAACACTATGACGTGGTGGTCAACAGCCAGGGCCAGATGATAGGCCTGCTGACCTGCCTCTTCTCCGGCGCCAGGTTGCGGATAGGATTTGACTCCTTCCCCTGGCGGCTCGGCCACAACCGCATTGTACGCTTTCGCAAAGACACCGAATTCCAGGGTAACAGTACCCTGATCGACGACCGCTTCTCGCTGCTCAAGCCCCTCAACCTGGCCAAAGAAGATCGTAATTACCATCTCTGGCTGAGCGAGGAGGAGAAACAGCAGGGACGTGAAACCTTGCAGGCGGCCGGCATCGATCTCGCTCGGCCCTTGATCGCCATGGGGGTCAACTCGCTGGGGCACTACAAACGTTGGCCCATCGACTGCTTCGCCCAGGTTGCCCAGTGGCTCATCGAACAGCACAACGCCCAGATCCTGATCTACTGCGGGCCAGGGGAAGAGGAGTACAACCGCGGTCTCAAGCCGCTGCTGCCCACCGCCTTGCAGGGCAGCGTGTTTGATCAGATCAAGACCCGCTCGGTGCGTGAGCTGGTGGGGCTGTTCGCCCACTGCCAACTGTTTGTCGGCAACGATACCGGCCCCCGCCACATGGCCCAGGCCATCGACCTGCCCCTGCTGACCATAGTGGCCCCCGGCGGCGACAAGATCATTGCCAACCCGGTCAACCACCCCCGCTATCAGGCCATTGATATCTTCGATGCCAAGGGGCCGGCCTTCCAGCTGCCGCAAAATGCGGAGAAGGACTTCATCGACGACACCCTGTTGCGCGCCATCACGCCTGAACTGGTGATTGCCCGACTGACAGCGCTGCCTGATTGGCAAGCAACCACTGCCTGAATAGCCGGTCGAACTCGGTCAGGTTGAGAGAGTTGATGTCCTGTTCACGGAGATTCTCCGAGAACAGGACGGTCGCCAGTGGGGAATTGGGATGCCACTCCATGAAATTCTCGTTGCCGCCCCCTATATCCGGGTTGTAGAGACCCAGAATGGGTTGCTCCAACCCGGCCGCGATATGTATGGTCGCCGTATCCACCGAGATGAGGCCCTGACTCTGGCGCACCTGGGCGAAAAGGCCCGCCAGCGAAGGCGCATCGGGTGACAATACCATCCGCTCGGGTCGGGAGAGCCCAGCCCGGATCCCCGCTACTTCAGCCTCCATGCCTGGTGGATAAAGCAGGCAGATAGCAAATGGGCAAGCGTCCAGCATCCTCTCCAGCATCTGCCGGATCAGCTCGGGCTTCAGACGGCGAGAGCTGCCGCTGCCATAAGGGTTGAAGCAGAGCACGACATCATCGGGCCACCAGCCCGCAACGGATGCCTCCTGGCCCGGAGCCGGGATTATGTAGCGCTGATCCGGATCTGCCACCCCAAGTCGATTCAACAGCAGGGCAAACTTGTCGGAGAAGTGCATGCCGCTGGACGCGGCTCCCAGCTTGAGATTGATAGCCTGCAGGGCATCATCCATACCAGCGACCCAATCTGCCCTGACCTGGCTGATGAAAAAGATATCCTTCATCTTCAACATCTTGCCAAAGTGAACCAGGCAACCGACCTCCCCCAGTGACTGTGCCAGCCGCCTGAGTTGACAATAACCGGGGCGCTTGGGCACCTCGATGACCCTATCCATGCCGAAATGCTCGCGAAACAGGGGAGCCATGGCTGCCGTTGTCACGATCCATACCTCACGTGCCGGGTTGACTCGCTTTAGCTCACGGGCCACCCAGGACGAGACGATCGCATCGCCCAGTTTGGCATCCCAGCGCAGCAGAACGACTTTTCCCTCGCTATCCCTGGTGGGTTCAGGCCGTTTTCGATCAAACAGAAACCGTCCCACCTTGCGGCGAAGAATGTCACGCTTGAGTTGCAGATCGTTGATTAATGACATGAATCTACCAGGATGGCCGTTGAATTGGGAAGATATGATAACAGTCTGACACCACTACAGTGTCATCAGGACATCGACCTGACGGCTGATCTCGACAGGCGAAAGTGCGGAAAGGTTATCCGTGGTCGATCTCAGGATGATATTGCGGCCAGAGAGCGGAATAAACGCATCGCGCCAGGACTCGTTGTTCATCAACACCAGAGTGGGCACCCCGAACGAAGACGAGATATGGATGATAGAGGTATCCGTCGAGATGACACCCCGAGCATCCTTGATGATCTTGGCGGCATCGAGAATGGTGTCGGGAAACAGAGCTGTCATATCCTGCCGCTGACATGCCAGAGGGCGCTTGGAGAAGACCAGGTAGGAAACCCCCGGATACACTGGCAATTGGGCCAGAATACCGTTGATTTGCTGATCCACCATCGAATTGCCCACCTGACTACCCGTCAGATTAACCAGCAGATAGGGGCCATAAGCATGGGTATCCAGCTGCTCATTGCAAGGTGACGGTATAGTAACCGGCACATGCGTTTGATCACCTGTCACGCTGAGCATGCGATAGACAAAATGCTCCCGGATGGGGCGTGACGATACTATGGTGGCCTTTTGGTTGAACAGTGGCAGCACCCGCTGCTGCGCTTCGCTCTTGAAACGCAAGGGCAATGACTGCAGGCGACCATTGGCCAGAAACAACAGCTTGGCCATGGCAATGTCATCGGGCTCATCGAACAGGTTGATGACCATGTCATACTGCCGGTGCCTGAGCTCACGCAGCTTACACCACATACCCGCCGATAACAGGGTATCGTTCAAGGTGATCACATGGCATTCATCGATCCCGGCGACCGAGGCCGCCAGCCTCTCGTTGCGCCGGCTGCACACCAGCTCAAGGCGAGCGGCGGGGTACATCTCCCTGAGCCGGGCAATGGCGGGCAGGGAGAGAATGAAGTCGCCGATGGCGTCATAACAAATCACCAGAACGCGGGTCGGTTCCACTTCTACCGCACCAGGAATGGCAAGAGGCTGCCTGCCAATCATCCACTTGGCAATCTGATTGATGAGCAATTTTTTGAAATTCATACGTTATCCAGAATGCAACAGCCTATCTTTTACCCCGTGCTGTCAGGGCTATCCACTGCCATGACAGAGGCATTATTATTCAACCCATGCTTATTCCAGATAGTGGCCATAAGCCCGATCATCAATCGTGGTGGTAAAGAGATCCACATCCAGACAGCAGGGCTCAACGCCGGAAGCGGTCAGGCCAGTCAGCTGCAGGAGACCCGTCAGGTAGTCCGCAGGCATTCGCACCGGATAGGCCTTGGCCAATAATTTTTTGGCCCCACTCAGCGTCAACATGTAACCGGCAGCAGACAACACAGCACGCTTGGAGTGTTTGCTGGGCGTCCTGTATTTGGCAAGCCGGTAACCCTCTGGCAGGGCTCGCAAAAGAGGCCACTTTTTAGCCTTGCCATGGTGCAGAAAAGCAATGTCAGAGCTGTTGCATGAGACTATCCTTTCAACGATTTTTTTGAAGTGCATGTGTAGGTAAGCGTCATCTTCCAGAATGACGCAACGCTCGATTCCCTTTGCCACCATCATCTCGTAGAGCTTGATATGGCTCAGTGCACACCCTATCTCGCCATGACTCAGTTCATGGCCTGAAAAGGTCCTGGCTGCAACCATATCAACAAGCCCAACATCTTCCTCCGTCAAATTACGGCCATCAATGGCATCAAAAAAGCTGAACTCAATGCCTAGATGCTTCATCTGCTTGATCGCCATCTCTCGGCGTTCGGCGCTACGGGAAAGACTGATGACAAAAACTGGGATCATGTTATCTACCGTTCAGAAACCCCTCATCCAGTGAATAAGGGTGAGAAAATAGTCTATAAAAGCTCTCGCAACATCATATCAAACTCTCGCAAGACACTCTCGCTTGAATATTTATTAAGATCAATATTCGATATTTTAGAGGGTGGATTGAGAAGTGCATCTGTCAATGCTGATACATCCCCCATAGGAACCAGGGTACCAAGCCGCCCCCGCTCAAGGACCTCGCTGGGACCAACAGGGCAATCGGTAGAAATAACCCTGCCACACAACAATAGCGCCTCTACCAATACCAGACCAAATCCCTCCCCTCGGGAACTCAGCACGAAGGTATCAGCATGCTTCATCCATACATAAGGGTTGGCTTTAAGCCCGATAAAATGAATTCGATCATGCAATTTCAATTTTTCGGCTACCGATATTAGATGTTCCCTATCTGGGCCATCACCGATGATAACCAGTTTTTTATTCAGCCCACCATCCAGTGCTCTGGCATAAGCCAGGATCAGCCCCTCAATATCCTTGGTCTGCTCATCTAGACGAGAGACGCTCAAGATATACTCCTCCTGCAGCAGCTTCCTGTCTAACGCAGAGTTTTCTTCATATTGCTCAGACTGATGAATAATTCGTAAGAAATCGAAAGGATTATATAAAACATGAGCATTCTTCAACCAACTCATCTGCTCTCTTTGAAGTTCTGCAAGCATATCTTGGCAGATCAGGATCACTCTATCATAACTTGCGCACCGCTTTCGCATATGGCGTTTACGTCCCTCAAGGTTATAAAAACTTGAGTGTAACCACATCACCTTTGGCTTAGGGCAATCATTGAAATACTTGAAGAAATCGCCATCAAGAAAATCAATTACCAGATCGCTACTCTCAACCAATTTATTAATAGCATGTCGCTTTTTTATTGACCCATTCAATTTTGCAAAAAATGAATTACCCATTTTAAAGTCGAGATTAACTACCTCTGCTACCTTGGCGATCTCCTTAGCAACAACATATTCACTACTATCCTCGTTGGTAACAATAGTAATATGGTATTCATAATTATCCACCAATCCTTTTACGTATGTGAGCAGTACTTTTTCAGCCCCCCCCATACCTAGAGAATGGATAAAAAACAAAAGGCGTTTAGTCATAAGACAACCTTTTCATTGAATCTGCCTTCGTTCTTAAAAAAGATAAAAAATAAAGAAATCAAATATATATAAAGAGTGTTTTGGTGTTCTATCGGAACATCAGTAAGAGCACAAACAAATGTACTCAGTGTAATTATAAAACCTACAGAGACCAATTTTGATTGTTGCCAAAATAACCACATCGGATAAACCAATATGGCCAATGCTGCTAGCAGCCCCAAAATGCCTCTGATTACCATATTCTGAATAAATTGGTTATGAGCATGATACATGCCATAATCAACATAAAATTTATTTACTATACCATCCAAGAGTTGTTGCTGCTGCATGGTTTTAAATCCATCCAACCCAACACCTAGCAATGGGTTATCAACAAACCCAGCCCAGGCACTCCTCCAAGCCATTAATCTTAGTCCCCATGATGATGTATAGTCGTTGCTCTCCATCATATTAACTTCAGAAATACTTTCGAGAATCCGGGCTCTTAACATATCACTCTCATAGAAAGTAATTACCAGCACGCAAGATAGTATTAAAAACCACGAAAAATATTTTATTGGCTCTTTTATAGCTTTAACAAAAAGTACAAATGTAACTACGACGACCAGTGCCAGCCATGCACCTCGACTCTGAGATAGATATATAGCTGAAATTGCAAATATCGAGCTAATAATATAAAGACATCTAACCAAAAGAGATGATGATTCCTGTGCGAAAAAACTATTCAAGATGGCCAAAATAAGTGCACCTTGAGCAAACAGGATAGCATTGGTAAACCCTTCAACCCGAAGCATTCCATTATGATATTGCCATATAGCAAGCAAACCAATCGCAATCCCACCGACCAGGGAACCCAGTTTGAATACACTAACCAAAACGGCCTCTCTTGGCATTAATAAGAAGAATGCCAAAATATATAACAAGTTCCTTATCAACCAGCTTTCATCATCGTGAACCAGTCTACTGATGCCAATTGCCACAATGTAAATTAACACGCACCAGTAAAGATTTTTTGCTGATACACCAATCAGCTCTTTATTCCCTACAAAGTAATTTATCACCCCTATTATGGATGATAAAACCAGCAACTTAGTCAAATAATGTTGGCCTAATGGAACAATAAATAGCCCACACAATGTGAAAAACAACGTCATTGAACAGAGTACAATGCTAATTCGATGAACGTATTTTTTAACTAGCGTCATAATCATGCCTTTCTAAAAACATAATTCCCGCGGATCTTACGCCACAGCCCAAAAACATCGGTACGAGGGAAAATGGCGATGCGCCGGATCCGGTAAGGATCTTGATGCATTGCTCTGGGACCACTGTTAGTCGCGACGGCAAAACGATACCCGGCGGCGATGGCTTGCTCCTTGGCACTGTCGTTCATATCTCCGTACGGATAGGCAAACGAGACCAGCGAATAACCGAGCAGGGCTTCCAGCTGACGTTTATTTTCCTGTATTTCATGAGCTTGTTGCTCGGATGAAAGCTGACTCAGACGGGGATGAGTCAGGGTATGGCCACCGATCTCCACATGGCCTGAGGCCACAAGGGCCTTTATCTGCTCCCCATTCATCAAGGAAACCTGGGAATCCGGGTTGGTCGGGTGCTCCACATCCCAGCGATTATATGCCTCTCCGGTCACCACATACACCACAGCTTTGTAACCATATTTTTCCAGCAGTGGCAGCATGCGCGTCAGGTTGTCCTGATAGCCGTCATCGGCGGTGATCATCAGGTACTTCTTGCCGTATTCAAGGCGATGGATAAAACCCTTGTCTGCCAGATCACGGAACGTCAGGGTCTCGTAGCCGAGCCACTTCATCAGTCGCAGATGCTTCTCGAACATGGCGATCGGCATCCAGGTACCATGCACCCCCTTCTCGCTGTCATGCTCGATGAAACGGTGGTACATGATGACCGGCATCTCACGGCGCAGGGTCTCCACCACCGCATCCTGATAGATAGCTTCCAGCCCGGATACAACCCCCTGCAAGCCGAACTCATCCTGAATGCACAGGCGAATGGCCTCAGGCACACGCTTGCTGGTCAACGCGAGCGCTATCTCTGCCCTCAAGGTGGTGAAGTTGATCGCCAGATCCTTGGGGCCTATGTCACCAAAGTTGCTCGCCAGCGCCTCTGCCAGATTCTGTTCAGTCACCAAACCAATTGCCTTGGCCTCACCGATGGCAAACGCTGGGCGCCCGCACAGCAGCGCCTCCATCGCCACCCGGCCAGCACCGATCACCAAATCACATCCCGCCATCAAGGCAGGGACATCGTCCACATAACCGACGAAATCGACCTGGTGCTGGAAGCGGTGGAAACGCTCGGGAAACTGGCTGCCGCTCACCACCCGTACCTGACAGGCATCCAGATCCAGTACCTCGTCCAGCAGGCGATAGCAGAGCTCCCCCTTGGGGCCGCTCAGCCGCCCAATGATGGCGATCACCGGCTTGGGATTATCCGGCGCGGGGACGGGCTGAAACTTGTCGGTTTCAATACCGTTGCGCAGCACCTGCACAATCTGGGGATCCACCCCCAGGTTGTCGATGATCTGGTGGGCAATATCCTCGCAGACGGCAACCGCCCGATAGCCAAGGGCGTGGAACGCCTTGCGTGACGCGTGTACCGGCTGGCGACCGTGCACCGTGGTGATCATGGGAGTACCGGTCAGCTTGCAGGCCACATAACTACTCCAGCCAGAGGCGCGGGAGTGAGCATGCACCAACTGGATATGGTGCTTCTTGATGAGATAGATGAGGTAAAATACGTGCCAGAAGCGGCGCAGTATGCTGCGCTTGTTGAATCGAAGCTTGAAGACGGGACCAAGGGTCGGTTTGGTCAGGGTATCTGAAACATAAAAAACGTTGTGACCACGCCGGGTCAGTTCGTTACCGACCGTGGTGGCATAGACCTCAGCTCCCGTCACTTCGAGCTGGGAGAGTGCCATCAATACATTCATTGCGCGGTTACCCGGTGGAGAAGAGAGGAACGACAAGCCGTGCCAGACGCCAGAAACCGGAAGCAAGCGAGTGTCTGCTTCCGGTTTTGCGCTCAAACGGTCGCGTTGTGCTCACCCGTTAGCGGTTGAGCCAGGCCATGTAATCCGCGACCCCTTCGGCAACGGTTTTGAATTCGGCATCATAACCGACACCCCGCAGCTTGGTCATGTCTGCCTGGGTGAAACTCTGATAGCGACCCTTGAGGTGATCCGGGAAGGGAATGTACTCGATAGTCCCTTTCTGGTGATGCTGGATCACGGCTTCGGCCACGTTCTGGAACGGCTCGGCACGACCGGTGCCGCAGTTGAAAATGCCGGAGTGTTGCGGATTCTGCCAGAACCAGAGGTTCACCTTGCAGACATCATCCACATAGATGAAGTCACGCATCTGGCCGCCGTTCGGGAAACCGTCACAACCTTCGAACAGCTTGGGTTTTTCTCCCTTCTTCACCTGGGTATTGAGGTGAAAGGCAACGGAAGCCATGGGGCCCTTGTGCTGCTCACGCGGACCGTAGACGTTGAAGTACTTCAGACCCACAACCTGGGAGTTGATCTCCGGCATCCAGCGGCGCACGTACTGGTCGAACAGCTGCTTGGAGTAGCCATAGACGTTGAGCGGCTGCTCGAACTTGGGATCTTCGATGAAGTTGTCGTTGCGGCCACCGTAAGTCGCGGCGGAGGAGGCGTAGATGAACGGAATCTCCCGCTCGATGCAGTAGTGGAACAAATCTTTGGAGTACTCGTAGTTGACCTCCATGATGAACTTGCCGTTCCACTCAGTGGTCGCGGAGCAGGCGCCTTCGTGGAAGATCACCTCGATGCCGTCGCCCCACTCTTCAAATTCGTCGCCGGAGACGATCCGCGCCTGGAACTCGTCCTTATCCATGTAATCGGCAATGGTCAGATCGACCAGATTGACGAACTTGGTGCCATCGGTCAGGTCATCGATGACCACGATATCGGTCCGTCCTTGAGCGTTCAGCTGCTTGACCAGATTGCTGCCGATAAAGCCAGCACCGCCAGTTACTACGATCATGGAGTTTGCCTCGCGTACGTTGATGGTCACGTGTGACTGCTTGTTAAAGCTGTGTATAGTGAACCAATTTGAAATTGCCGAAAAGTTTATCACGGGCCGCAAGGGGATTCGACCTTGATGCAACGGGCCCGCCAGAGGGAACAGTGATGAAAACCAGAGACAGGATCATTCACAGCGCCACCGAGCTGTTCAACGATCAGGGTGAGCGCAACATCACCACCAACCACATTGCCGCCCATCTTGGCATCAGCCCTGGCAACCTTTATTACCACTTCAGGAATAAAGAAGACATCATCCACTCGATTTTTGATCAATACGCCCGCCACCTGAGCGAGAGCTTCACCCCCGCGCGCAGTAACGAAATCAAGCTGGAAAACCTGATGGGCTATCTGGATGCCATCTTCTATCTGATGTGGCAGTTCCGCTTTTTCTACGCCAACCTGCCGGACATTCTGAGCCGCGACGAACCGCTGCAGCAGAAGTACCTCAAGGCCCAGGAACAGATGCGCTCCTCCGTGGTCGCCCTGCTCAGGAGCCTGCGTGAAGGGGGCATCATAGACGTCAACGACGCAGACCTGCCCGATCTGGGCCAGACCATCAAGATGGTGGTGACCTGCTGGATCCCTTTCCAGATTGCCCAGGCGCCCAATACCCGCATCACCAAACCGCTGCTCTATCAGGGGGTGTTGAAGGTACTATTTTTGCTGCGCCCCTATATCCAACCGCAGGTGGCCGGACAGATCCAGCAGCTGGAACAACACTACCGTCAGCTGGCCCAACCAGCTTAGTGAGATCTGTTTCACACTTGTTGAATATCAGCACAATCATTTGAATTTGCCGCAACAGATTGCAGTAAAATGTTGCCCTCTGTTGATACGCAGCTGAAATAGCCAATAAGGATCGAGGATGTCTAACGGATTCTATCGTCACCTGACCGAGCAACTGAACCAGGTGCAAGCTGAGGGGTTGTACAAGCAGGAGCGCATCATCACCTCCGCCCAGCAAGCCAGCATCGCCGTCGGCGGTGAGCAGGTACTGAACTTCTGTGCCAACAACTATCTGGGGCTGGCCAACCACCCGGATCTGATCGCCGCCGCCCATCAGGGGCTCGACAGCCATGGCTTCGGCATGGCTTCGGTGCGCTTCATCTGTGGCACCCAGGACCAGCACAAAGCGCTGGAGCAGAAGATGTCGGCCTTCCTCGGCACCGAGGACACCATCCTTTACTCCTCCTGCTTTGATGCCAACGGCGGCCTGTTCGAGACCCTGTTCGGCGCCGAAGATGCCATCATCTCCGATGCCCTCAACCACGCCTCCATCATCGACGGCGTGCGGCTGTGCAAGGCCAAGCGCTATCGCTACGCCAACAACGACATGGCCGAGCTGGAAGCCCAGCTCAAACAGGCGGATGCCGATGGCGCCCGCTTCAAACTGATCGCCACCGACGGCGTCTTCTCCATGGACGGGGTCATCGCCGACCTCAAATCCATCTGCGATCTGGCCGACAAATACGATGCCATGGTGATGGTGGATGACTCCCATGCCGTCGGCTTCATCGGCGAGAACGGTCGCGGCACCCACGAATATTGCGACGTGCTGGACAGGGTCGACATTATCACCGGCACCCTGGGCAAGGCACTCGGCGGCGCCTCTGGCGGCTACACCTCCGGCAAGAAGGAGGTGATCGACTGGCTGCGTCAGCGCTCCCGCCCCTACCTCTTCTCCAACTCGCTGGCCCCCTCCATTGTCGCCGCCACCATCAAGGTGATCGACATGCTGGCCGACGGTCACGACCTGCGCGCCCGCCTCAAAGAGAACAGCCGTTACTTCCGCGAGCGGATGAGCGCCGCCGGCTTCACCCTGGCGGGGGCCGACCACGCCATCATTCCGGTGATGCTGGGAGATGCCAAACTCGCCTCCGAGATGGCGAGCCGCATGCTGGCTGCCGGCATCTATGTGGTGGGCTTCTCCTTCCCGGTGGTGCCCAAGGGTCAGGCACGCATTCGCACCCAGATGTCTGCCGCCCACACGCGCGAACAGCTGGACAAGGCGATCGACGCCTTCATCCGCATCGGCCGTGAACTCGGCGTTATCTGATTTGAATCAAGGGGCTGCAGCCCCTTTTTTCTGCATTCATCGTGATTGACTGGCATGAAGGAACAACCATGAAAGCACTCTCCAAACTGCACAAAGAAGTCGGCATCTGGATGACGGACGTACCGGCCCCCGAACTCGGCCACAACGACCTGCTGATCAAGATCCGCAAGACCGCCATCTGCGGCACCGACATCCACATCTACAACTGGGACGACTGGTCCCAGAAGACCATTCCGGTGCCCATGGTGGTTGGCCATGAATATGTCGGTGAAGTAGTCGCCATCGGCCAGGAAGTCCGCGGCTTCGCCGTGGGAGACCGGGTATCCGGCGAAGGCCATATCACCTGCGGACATTGCCGCAACTGCCGTGCAGGCCGCACCCATCTGTGCCGCAACACCATTGGGGTCGGCGTCAACCGCCCGGGCGCCTTCGCCGAATATCTGGTGATCCCGGCCTTCAATGCCTTCAAGCTGCCAGACAACATCCCGGACGAGCTGGCTGCCATCTTCGATCCCTTTGGCAATGCGGTGCACACCGCCCTCTCCTTCGATCTGGTGGGTGAGGATGTGCTCATCACCGGCGCGGGTCCCATCGGCATCATGGCTGCCGCCGTTTGTCGCCACGTGGGCGCCCGCCATGTGGTGATCACCGACGTCAACGAATACCGGCTGGATCTGGCCCGCAAGATGGGCGCCACCCGCGCCGTCAACGTGGCCAAGGAAAAACTCTCCGACGTGATGACCGAGCTGGGCATGACCGAAGGCTTCGACGTGGGGCTGGAGATGTCCGGCGTACCCAGCGCCTTCCAGGATATGATCGATAAGATGAACCACGGCGGCAAGATCGCCATGCTCGGCATCCCGCCTGCCACCATGGCCATCGACTGGAACAAGGTGATCTTCAAGGGTCTGTTTATCAAAGGGATCTACGGTCGCGAGATGTTCGAGACCTGGTACAAGATGGCCAGCCTGATACAGTCCGGATTGGATTTGTCCCCCATCATCACCCATCGTTTTGATATCGATGACTTCCAGCAGGGCTTCGATGCCATGCGCTCCGGCCAGTCCGGCAAGGTGATCCTCAGCTGGGATAAATAAGCCTCCCGGCGGCTCAATCCCATGAAACCCGGTGAAGACCGGGTTTCTTTTTCTGCGCCTCTCCTCGCCAGTTTGTGATCTGACGAAGAAACTTTGCACGCAGAGTGCTTAACACTTCACACACAAGCGTTTAAATGGCTGTAACTATTCGGTTATAATCCCGTCGTTTTCTAGGGATAATAAAAGCCTGCTGGGAGTACATGAGCGTGTTGAAAAAACTGAGCTATTTGCTGGTTGTCGGGATGACGGCTGCCAGTCTGTCCGGCGTGGTGTTTGCTGCCGATGATATGTCGCCGGAAGCGATTGCCGAACGGATAAAACCTGTCGGTCAAGTCTATACCGCCAAGGATCTGGAAGGGATTGCGACCGCAGGCGCAGCTCCTGTGGCGGCAGCACCATCCGGCCCACGTGATGGCGAGGCCGTGTACAAGGGTGCGTGCTTTGCCTGTCATGACATGGGTATTGCCGGTGCCCCCAAACGCGGCGACCAGGCAGTGTGGGAACCACGCATCGCCCAAGGCATCGATACATTGAAGAAACATGCCATCGAAGGCTTCACTGGCAAGGCGGGTGTCATGCCGCCACGGGGGACTTGCGCCACCTGTAGCGATGAAGAGATCGAAAACGCCATTCACTACATGATCGACAAGCTCTAAGTGATTGAAAGGGCCGCACTTGCGGCCCTTTCAATCTGTTCACTTCCGACTACTCTTTGTAGGGTAGGCACATTGGGAGTTTCTATGTCAGCGCAACCCAGAGCATCACAGTATTCGACTCCCTTGCTGGCGTTAATGTCCGCCATTATGGATTTTCCTGCCCCCTCCTCTGCCACGCCCAAAGAGTACGACACCCTGATCCAGCAATTGGACCAGCTCTGCCCGCTGCAGCATTTCGGCATGCTGGGGTTGTCAGAGTCTGGGCTGCACTGGGTATGTGAACATCAGATTTCCGATAGTTTCAAACTGCAGCTGGGGCTGGAAGCGTCACTGCTCACTGAACAGCTAACCCAACTTGATGAAGCCCAGGGCTGGTGTGTATTTCCCATCGAACATGGTCAGGTGCAGTGGTTGCTGGCCTGCAGCCAGCCCAAGGAGCTACCCACCCTACGCTTGCTGCTGGAGTGCCTCGCCACACGATTGAATGAAACCCAGGCCGGCTCGCAATTCTCGGAGCTGGCTTCTCCGCTCATCCGCAAGGACCCGGACTGGCAGAAAAAAATCGAGAGCATCAATCGCATCATTCGCTTGGCCAATACCCTGCCCAGCCAGGCCCTGTTCTCCCAACTGGAAGCCGTGCTGCGCCAGATGCTGGCCATTAAGGACGTGCTGCTGGTACGCATCGACAGCCACCAGTTGGAAAAGATCTATCCCGAGCTGCCGCTGCACGGCGATGAGTTCATCGCGGGCATGTGCCACAGCACCAACAACATAGAGCAGCATAAGGAGCAGCTGTTTTGGTACAGCCAACCCCTGCGGCTACAGCAGCAATATTTTGCCCATTTCATCATCAGCACCCCGCAGCTGCTGGAGACGGACGATCGGCTGTTCCTTGACTTCTTGCGCAGCCAGCTGACCCTGCTGCTGGAGCTGAGACGGATCCGTCAACAGCTGCACGACATCAACTCGGAAGACTCCATCAATCAACGCCTGCAACAGCTGCGACAGACCAACCTCAGATTGCAGAAGCAGCTCAAGCAGCATCAGGAACAGGAACGCAGGCTTCAGTTCGATGCCCTGCACGATCCGTTGACCCAGTTGCCCAACCGCGCCCTGTTGATGAACCACCTCAACCACGCCATGACCCACTTCCACCGTTACAAGTCACCCGGGTTTTCGCTGATCTTCATCGATCTGGATCACTTCAAGCAAGTCAATGACACCCTGGGACACGGCGCTGGCGATCAACTGCTGAAGGAGATGAGCCGCCGCCTGCAAAGCTGCATCCGGCAAAACGACATGGTGGCCAGACTGGGAGGGGACGAGTTCGTCATCTATCTGGATAGCAGCAAAAACGAGGAGGATATCAGCCCTGTGCTCAACCGCATCATCAGCCGCCTCTCTTATCCCTTCCGGCTGCAAGGCAACGAGCTGAGCATCACGGTCAGCCTCGGGGTGGCTAGCGTATCGGAGCAGACCACCGACATCAGCCAACTGCTGCATCAGGCTGATCTGGCCATGTATCAGGCCAAGCGCAACGGACGCAGTCGCATCGTCAGCTATTCGGAGGAGTGTTCTGCCCAGACCTGGGCTTCACCAGAAGAGATGCTGGCCAAGGCCCTGCGGGAGGGCCGCATACTGCCCTATTTCCAGCCGGTGATCCGGCTCAAGGACAGCCGCCTGACCGGACTGGAGGTGATGGCACGCTGGATCACCGAAGAGGGGGTGCTCAAGGATGCCTTCGACTTCATCCCGTTGGCGGAACAGTGCGGCCTCATTCAAGAGCTGGATTACCAGATACTGCGCCACACCTGCCAACAGTTGAAAGCGTGGTTGCCCATCTCAGGCCAGTGCAAGTTCAAGGTCGCCATCAACCTCTCCGGCAAGCATCTGGTCAATCACGAGCAGATCATGCGGCTGATGGACATCATAGAAACCGAGGGGATAGCGCCTGGCTATCTGATCTTTGAATTCAACGAGCGGGAGCTGTCGCGGCAAGATTCCGACGCCCTCACTTCCCTGCACGAGCTGAGGGCCAAGGGCATTCAGATCAGTCTGGATGATTTTGGCACCGGCTTCTCCTCCCTCAACGCCCTGTTCCACTTCCCGGTGGATTACATCAAGGTGGATGACAGCTTCACCCATCGCATGCTGCAATCCCCCAAGGATTTGGCGCTGATCCGCGCCATGCGCGATATCTGCCAGGATCTGGACTTCACCCTGGTGGTCGAAGGGATCGAGAACCAGCAACAGCTACAGAAGCTGATCGACATGGGTTGCCTGATGGGACAAGGGCGCTACATCTCCCCCCCCATGCCGGGAGCCGATATCACACCCCTGCTCACCCAGACCAAGGGTGAGCGTGGCTAGCCGCCGGCTCAATCCTTCTTGAACAGCGCCCTCAGGTTGGCAACCCCGACTTGCCCCTTCTGCTGGCGCTCCTCGGCCGTCACCTTCTTCTGGTTCTCCCACTCCAGATCGTCCTGAGGCAGCTCCAGCAGGAAGCGGCTCGGCTCGGGCCGCACCGATTCACCATACTGGCGCCGCTCCTTGCAGAGGGTGAAGGTGAGCTCGGTCTGGGCGCGGGTAATGCCCACGTAGGCGAGACGCCGCTCTTCCTCCACGTTGTCTTCATCGATGCTGGTCTGGTGGGGCAACAGGCCCTCTTCCATCCCCACCATGAAGACGTAGGGGAACTCCAGCCCCTTGGAGGCGTGCAGTGTCATCAGCTGCACCTGATCCGCATCATCCTCCCCCTCGTTACGCTCCATCATGTCGCGCAGGGTAAGACGGGTCACCACCTGGGCGAGCGTCATCGACTCCTCCAGTTCATCCCCTTCCAGCATCTCTGTGATCCAGCGATAGAGGGTGGAGACGTTCTGCATCCGCATCTCGGCCGCCTTCGGGCTGGGGGAGGTCTCGTAGAGCCACTCCTCGTAGTGGATCTCCTTGATCATGTCCCGCACCGCCTCCACCGGGTTGCCGCGCTGCGCCTGATCGCCGAGTCGCACCAGCCAGTTGGTGAAGGCCTGCAGGGCCACCAGACCACGGCCGGAGAGCGATTGCTCCAGCCCCAGCTCGAAGCTGGCGGCAAACAGGCTCTTGCCGCGCTGGTTGGCATACTGACCCAGTTTTTCGAGCGTGGTGGGACCTATCTCCCGCCGTGGCAGATTGACCACCCGCAGGAAGGCGGTGTCCTCGTCCGGATTCACCAGCAGCTTGAGATAAGCCATGATGTCCTTGATCTCGGTACGGGAGAAGAAAGAGGTGCCGCCCGAGATGCGATAGGGGATGCGGTTGGTCATCAGCGCCTTCTCGAAGATGCGCGACTGATGGTTGCCACGATAGAGGATGGCGTAATCCTTGAAGCGGGTACGATTCATGAACTTGTGGCCCATCAACTCGGCGGCGATCCGCTCCGCCTCGTGCTCCTCGTTTTTGGCAAACAGCACCTTGACCGGCACCCCGTAATCGAGCTCGGAGAAGAGCGCCTTGTCGAACACGTGGGGGTTGTTGGCGATCAATATGTTGGCGCATTTCAGAATGCGCCCCTTGGAGCGGTAGTTCTGCTCCAGCTTGATGAGCTTGAGGCTCGGAAAGTCTTCGTTGAGCAGCACCAGATTTTGCGGCTTGGCGCCACGCCAGGAGTAGATGGACTGGTCATCGTCCCCCACCACGGTAAAGCGAGCCCGCTCGCCGACGATCTGCTTCACCAGCTCGTACTGGCTGGTATTGGTGTCCTGATACTCATCGACCAGCAGGTAGCGTATCTTGTTCTGCCAGCGGGTGCGTACCTCGTCATTGCTCTTGAGCAGCAGGGTCGGCATCACGATAAGGTCATCGAAGTCGAGCGCGTTGTAGGCCACCATCTGGCGGTGATAGCGCTCGTAGAGCTGGGCCATCAGTACTTCTTCCGGCCCTTGGGCGATACGCATGGCGCGCGCCGGCAGTATGAGGTCGTTCTTCCAGTTGGAGATCTGACTGATGAGGGCCGACAGCTTGTCCTTGTCATTATCCAGCTCAGCCTCGGTCAGCTCCTTGAGCAGCGCCAGCTGGTCGGTATCGTCGAACAGGGAGAAGTTAGCCTTGAGATTCAGACTCTTGTGCTCACGGCGTATGATATCGAGGCCCAGGGTGTGGAAGGTGGAGACCATGAGTCCCCGCGCCTCCTTGCGACCCAGGGTCTGACCGACCCGCTCCTTCATCTCCCGCGCCGCTTTGTTGGTAAAGGTGACGGCTGCTATGTTGCGGGCGTTATAGCCACACTGCTGTACCAGGTAGGCGATCTTGTTGGTGATGACGCGCGTCTTGCCCGATCCGGCTCCCGCCAGCACCAGGCAAGGGCCGGAGACAAACTTGACCGCTTCGTTCTGATTGGGGTTGAGCTTCATGGGCCGGATCTCTTGGCTTATGATGAGGGGCGGCATTGTAACAGAAATCAGCGGGTGAGCCGCATCGCTGCGCCACACACCATCAGTCGGCTAGCATCGTGCGCCTTGTGTTCGAGCGCCATTTTCAGGATCATGGCCGACTTTTCCAGATGATGACGAGGGGAGCATGAATCAGCAACAGCACGCCCGACTGCGCGGCCAGTTTCCGGCCCTGGCGCAGGAGGTGAACGGCCACCCTCTGGTCTATCTGGACAACGCCGCCACCACCCAGAAGCCGCAAGCAGTGCTGGATGCCATCGCGCACTACTATCGGGCCGACAACGCCAACGTGCACCGCGCCGCCCATGCCCTGAGTGGTCGCGCTACCCGCGCCTTTGAGGCCGCCCGCGAGGCGGTCACCCGCTTCATCAACGCCCCCCACAGCCGCGAGGTGATCTGGACCCGTGGAACGACTGAGTCGATCAACCTGGTGGCCCAAAGCTGGGGAATGAGCGAGCTCAAGGCGGGGGACGAGATCGTCCTCAGCACGCTGGAGCACCACGCCAATATCGTCCCGTGGCAACTGGTCGCCCAGCGCACCGGCGCGGTTATCCGGGTCATTCCCCTCGATGAGCGGGGCGATCTCGATCTGGCCGCCTATCACGCTATGCTGGGGCCAAGGACCCAGCTGGTGAGCGTGGCTCACGTTTCCAATGCCCTCGGTACCGTCAATCCGGTCGAACAGATAGTGGCGGCGGCCAAAGCGGTGGGCGCCGTGACGCTGATCGACGGCGCCCAGGCGGTGGCTCATCTTGAAGTGGATGTGCAGGCCATTGGTTGCGACTTCTACGCCTTCTCCGGCCACAAGCTCTATGGCCCAACCGGGATCGGTGTGCTGTGGGGTAGAACCGAACTGCTGGAACGCATGCCGCCCTGGCAGGCGGGCGGCGAGATGATCGACAGAGTCAGTTTCAGCGGCACCACTTTCAATACCCTGCCCTTCAAGTTCGAGGCGGGCACCCCCCATATTGCTGGCGCTATCGGCCTCGCCGCCGCCGTCGACTTTGTGATGGGGCAAGACCGGAAATGGCTCGCCAGCCATGAGCAGGCGCTGACCGACTATTTGGTCGCTGGCTTGCAGCAGGTGCCGGGGCTGCGTCTGGTCGGCGAGCCCGACCAACGTGCCGGAGCGGTCTCTTTCCTGCTGGAGGATATCCACCCGCAAGATGCCGCCACCCTGCTCGATATGCAGGGGATCGCCCTGCGAGTCGGCCATCACTGCGCCATGCCACTGATGGAATCACTCGGGATCGGCGGCACCCTGCGCGCCTCACTGGCCTGTTACAACAATCGGGACGATGTCGACGCCTTGCTGGCCGCCCTGCACAAACTCAGTGACTTCTTCTAAGGCAAACCACCGAATGAACAGCCTCGTAACCTATACCCAAATCGGCCTTGAGCCCAACGCCGACACCATCCGCCAGCAGTTTGCCGCCGCTCACGGCTGGGAGAACCAGTACCGGCTCATCATCCAGCTCGGCAAGCGGCTGCCTGCACTGCCGCCCGAGTGGCAGCAGGAGGAGTTTCGCCTCAAAGGGTGCGAGAGCCTGGCCTGGCTAAAAGGAGAGAGCTCCGAGGATGGATGCTGGCACTTTGCCTGTGATTCCGATGCCCGCATAGTCCGCGGCCTCATCGTCATCGTACTGGCGGCGCTCAACCACCAATCCGCAGAAGTGATTCAGGCCTTTGACATGGAGGCTTATTTCACCGAGCTGGGGCTGGAAAAACACCTGAGCCCGTCACGGGGTAACGGGCTCAGGGCTATCGTGTTGGCAATCCGGGATCAGGCGTCGGCCTGATCACTGGCCAAGGGTGCTTCTATCGCTGTTGTCGTTTCACTTGCCAGACGTTCGGCTCTAGCGCCCCGTTCGGCAATCTTCTTCAATACCCGGGAGGCGGCAACCAGCCCAAAGGTCGCCGTCACCGGCGTCACGGCCCCGAAGCCAGAGGCACAATCCATCTTCATGGAGCCATCGCTGGCCGCCTTGGCCTGACAGGTGCCACCCTGACCATCCGGGTAGCTCAACTGCTCGGTTGAGAAGACACACTCCACCCCGAACTTGCGAGCAGGATTCTTGCTGAAGTTGTGCAGCCGGCGCAGATCCGAGCGTACCTTGGCCGCCAGCGGATCCTGAATGGTCTTGGCCAGATCGGCCACAGTGATCTGGGTCGGATCCATCTGCCCGCCGGCACCACCCGCCACAATCACAGGGATCTTGTTGCGCTTGCAGAAGGCAATCAGCGCCACCTTGGCCTTGACTGAATCGATGGCATCCACCACATAGTCAAACTCCCGCTTGATATGCTCGGCCAGGTTGTCGGGCGTGACGAAATCATCCACCTCGATCACCTCGCAATCCGGATTGATGGCGCGAATGCGCTCTGCCATCACCTCGGTTTTGAGGCGACCAACCGTACCCTGCATGGCGTGGATCTGGCGATTGGTGTTGGTGATGCAGATATCATCCATGTCGATCAGGGTGATCTGGTTGATGCCGGCACGGGCCAGCGCCTCCGCCGCCCAGGAGCCTACCCCGCCGATCCCCACCACGCAGACCCTGGCCTGACTGAAGGAGCCAAGTGCGCTCTGACCATAAAGACGGGCAATGCCCCCGAATCGCTGTAGATATTCTGCTGTCATACCATCACCTTGCTTGAGGGCGGCCATTATAACGACAACTAAAGCCAGCGGCGATCATCAAGATGGCTCGGCATAGAGAAAGGAAGAGGGGGGGGGGATAATGGTAAAAGCGGGTGTCGAATGGTCGGAAACGAAAAAAGCCCAGTCGTTAGACTGGGCTTCTTGTTACTGGCGGAGCGGACGGGACTCGAACCCGCGACCCCCGGCGTGACAGGCCGGTATTCTAACCAACTGAACTACCGCTCCGCTATTTGGTTAGCTTTTCGCTAAATCTTCTGCCGATTATCAGAGGTGTCATCCTCTCGGCCAATGACGTGATTCTTCACATCACTGTTTAATTGGGTGCCTGGCAGTGTCCTACTCTCGCATGGCGAATGCCACACTACCATCGGCGCTACCGCGTTTCACTTCTGAGTTCGGCATGGGATCAGGTGGTTCCACGGCGCTATGGCCGCCAGGCAAATT
>NZ_JAACGC010000066.1:0-23495 GCF_029237385.1 Aeromonas sp. 1HA1 | reverse complement strand
GTTCGACTTCTTATTGCTAAGAAATCGTCTTGGTCACTTCACCAGACATTGAAAATCAACAAAATTGTTTGATGTTCGATGCTGTGAGTGCCCACACAGATTGCTTGATTCAAATTGTTAAAGAGCGTCACGCTTGTCGCGCTGAGGAGGCGCATATTACGCTCCTCACTTCGAAAGTCAAGCGGTTGTTTTCGCTTTTCTTTCTGCGCCCACTTCACAAGGAAGCTGGCTCATCAGGTTGGCGTGTTCCGCCGTGCTGGTAGGGGCGCATTATAGGGAACCACGCCGGGATGACAAGAGGAAAACGGTAAAAAAGGGCACTTTTTGCCGTTTAGCGGTTCAAATGCCTATTTATCAAACAAAAAGCCCCGCATCAGCGGGGCTCAAGCCAGCAATAACGCCGGGCTGCTATCTTTTCGACCAGAATTCACGGGCAAAACTGCGCACCTTTTCCCAATCGGTAAACTCGAGATCCTTGCTGGTATCCGTACTGCCGCCGGTCATCTTCATGATCAGCTGAATGATGCGGGTCTGCCACCAGTTATAGCGGGAATATTGCAACGCGCCGGCGAACACTCCCAAGGTTCTCGGCTTCCAGGGGGAGAGGCGCAGGAACTTCTTCATATAGGCATTGGTCTGCGGCGTCTGCTTCTCCGGCTTGCGCGCAGTCAGGTTGACACAGAAGAAGGCCGCATTGGCCACCTCCAGCTGTTCATGATGGGCATGAATAAAGCTGAGCAGGCTGGGATGGAAGTTGCCGTAACGAATGGAGGCACCGATCAATACCTTCTTGAACTTGCTGAGGTTGCACATGGGCAGAGTGTGCAGGTCATGCATCACCACCTCGTAACCCAGCATCTCCTCCAGCATGACATCCACGATTTTCTGTGTTTGCCCATCCCGAGAGGAATAAAGCACCAAAATCTTGTCCATACCTACCTCAACTACGCCAGAATGCGGGGGTAAACAGTACCAGAAGTGTGAAAATTTCCAATCGGCCGAACAACATGGCCAGGATCAGTATCCATTTTGCCACCGCGCTGATACCGGAAAAATTGGAGGCCACATCACCCAGACCCGGCCCCACGTTGGTAAGGGTCGCCGCCACCGCCGAGAAGGCTGTCACCTCGTTCATTCCGGTGGCGATCAATGCCAGCATGAACAACACAAACAAAATGATGTAGGCGGCAAAGAAACCCCACACCGCCTCGACGATCCGATCCGATACCGCCTTGCGCCCCAGTTTGAGGGTATAGACGGCACGCGGGTGCACCAGCCGCTTCAACTCCCGTACTCCCTGCATGAACAGGATCATGAAGCGCATCACCTTGATGCCACCACCGGTACTCCCGGCGCAACCCCCTATAAAGGAGGAGAACATCAGCATCATCGGCAGTATGGCTGGCCAGTCGGCATAACTGGTGGTGCTGTAACCCGTGGTGGTCCCCAGCGATACCGACTGGAACAGGGCATGGTTGAGTGTCTCCTGCCAGTGTTCATAGTGGTTGTGCTGCAGCAACACGGCGGCGCAGAACAGAAAAAGGAACAGCTGAATCCCCAAAAACACCTTCACCTCGGGGTCACGCAGATAGCTCAGCAGGCGTACCGGTGTGTGAGTGAACACCATGAAGTGCAGACCGAAGTTAATGCTGCCGATCAGCAGGAAGCACACAGTGACCAGATTGATGGTCGGGCTGTTGAAGAAGCCGATGCTGTCATCGTGGGTGGAGAAGCCACCGATGGAGAGGCTGGAGAAGGAGTGACAGATGGCGTCGAACAGCGTCATACCGGCCAGCCAGTACGCCAGGATGCAGAGCATGGTCAGCAACAAGTAGATGAACCAGAGCGCCTTGGCCGTCTCGGCGATACGCGGCGTCACCTTGGTATCCTTGACCGGCCCGGGGATCTCGGCGCGGTAGAGCTGCATGCCCCCGATGCCGAGCAGCGGCAGTATGGCGACGGCCAGCACTATGATCCCCATGCCCCCCAGCCATTGAAGCAGTTGGCGGTAGAACAGAAACGCCTTGGGCAGATTGTCCAGCCCGGTCAGCACGGTCGCTCCCGTGGTCGTCAGGCCGGAGAAAGATTCGAAAAAGGCCTCCGAGACCGACATGCTGGGCACATCCCCCAGTAAAAAGGGCACGGCCCCCACACTGCCCAGCACAGTCCAGAACAGCACCACGATAAGGAAGCCCTCTTTCGAGCGCAGCTCCTTCTTGTGGTAGCGGTTGGGAAACCAGAGCAGCACACCAAGCAACAGCGCGATGAGAAAGGAGCTGACGAACTCGGCACCACCACCATCCCGATAGCCAAACGCAACCATGGCAGGCAACAACATGGTCGAGCTGAATAGCGCAACCAACAGGCCAACGATGCGAATAATGCTCAGAATGTGCATTCCGGCTCCCTCTTCAGGCTAAAAGAGCGGTGGATTCTAGCTATCTAAGGAGCGAAGGGATACCCGTCCATGGGTGCGGTCGGTCAATTCCCGATCAACCTGGGCCCAAACAGAGGATTCCCACGCGACCCGCAGGGTAACGCGAGCGCCGTAATCGGCATCCAGCAACTGGCCGTGATGGTAGCCGATCAGCGCCTCCACCACGCCCATATCGGCATAGTCACATTGGATGAGAGAGGGAGTCTGCTGGCGCTTGATCCGGGTCTCGAGCTGCTTGAGCGCAGCCCCCACGCCCCCCCCATAGGCCTTGACCAGACCGCCAGTGCCCAGCAGCACACCGCCGTAGTAACGCACCACCACGGTGGCTATCTCACCCAGTCCGGAGCCCATCAGCTGGGCCAGCATGGGCTTGCCAGCGGTCCCTGAGGGCTCACCATCGTCGCTGAAACCGTAAACCTGACTGTCTTGTGGTGCGCCGGCAACAAAGGCCCAGCAGTGATGCCGGGCCCTGGGGTGTTGCTGCTTTATCTCGTTGACCCACGCCTTGGCGGCCTCAACCGTCGGCGTGTGCGCGAGCAGGGTGATGAAGCGGCTCTTCTTGATCTCTTCACTCACCGCCAGCGGGGCGGCCGGAATGGAGTACGCTGCCGCCATCAGAGCCCTGCTTGTCTGGTCATGTTCTCCACCCCATTGGCGTGCAACACTATGTTGTCCTCAATGCGGATGCCGCCAAACGGACGCAGCGCCTCTACCTTGTTCCAGTTAACCCGCTTGCCCTGCTCGCTCTGACGCAGCGGCGCCAGCAGGCTATCGATGAAGTAGAGGCCCGGCTCTATGGTGAACACCTGGCCCACCTCCATCACCCGAGTACAGCGCAAATAGGGGAACTGCTCGGGAGCAGCCAGGTGTGTGCCGCGCTCGTCCTGCATGAAGCCGCCTGCATCGTGCACCTGAAGACCCAGGAAATGACCCAGACCGTGAGGGAAGAAGACGTTGGTCACCCCGGTGTGGATCATCTCGTCTACCGACATGTCCACCAATTCGATCGTTTGCAGCAAGCGCGCCAGCCTGTGGTGCATCTGCAGATGCAACTCGCTGTAACGCCGACCCGGTTTGATCTCCTCGATGATCTCCTGCTGCTGCGCATCCAGCGCCGCGATCAGATCGGCAAACTCGCCACGGCGCCAGGCCCAGGTACGGGTGATGTCGGAGGCATAACCGTGAAAATCCACCCCGGCATCAATCAAGAAGGAGTGGCGCTCCGCATCCGGCACCCGCAAGGCAGACAAATGGGTGTAGTGAAGAATGGCCGCATTGCGGTTGATGGCGACAATATTGCCGTACGGCGCCTCATTGGCCCCCTGCCCGACCGCCTTCATGTAGGCCAGATTGATCTCAAACTCGCTCGCCCCCGCCATGAAGGAGTCCTTGGCCGCGACATGGCCACGCACCCCGATCCGGTTTGCTTCGCGCAGGCACTCCAGCTCATAAGGAGTCTTGTAAGCTCGGTGATAGTGCAGATAGTTGAGCACGGATTCCGGGTTCGGCTGACCCAGCCCCAGCAACTTGGCCACCTCGAGATGGCCACCCAGATAGGCCCACTCCTGCTTGCCGGCAGGCAGGTGATCGGCAACCTGCTCCGGCCGCGTCAAGAAGTGGATATCGAAGAAGTCGACCCAGAAAGCATTGGGCAAGTCAGCCACCTTGTGCCAGAAATCCACTGGCCGGTAGAACAGCAACACCGGCTTGTTCACGCCATCCACCAGCAACCAGCAGTGGGGGTTGTCCAGCACCGGCAGCCAGGCCTTGAAGTGCGGATTCACCTTGAAGGGGTAATCCTGGTCGTCGAGGAAGATGCGGTGGGTCTGGCCGGAGTGGATGGCCAGGCCGCTGAGCCCCTGCTGTTGCAGTATGTCGCGGGTGCGATGCTGCAAGGTATCTAGGTGCTGGGCAAAAAGTTGGCTGTAGCTGCTCATAGCGTCCTGCTCCGGGAAAAATGTGATTTCAGCATAACATCAAGCGAATCAGGGCTCGAACCGTCAAGCTATCGCTTCGTGAGGTAACGCATACGTTACAAGGCTTTTGTTATGAAACAAAAACCAATCATTAACAAATAAAAAACAATTCAATACACTGCCGGTAGATACATGCAGTCAGGGACTACTCATGCACAACCTTTGCCTGTGGCAACCGGATCAGGAGCGGATTCAACAATCCAACCTCCAGCAGTTTATGGCCGAGGTCAACCGCTTCCATGGCCTGCAGCTGCACAACTATGCCCAGCTCTACCAGTGGTCGGTGGAAAAGACGACCCGCTTCTGGCCGCTGGTGTGGCAACACTGCGGCGTCAAGGGCGAGCTGGGGGACATAGTGGCAGAAAACCGCCAGGATATGCAGCGCACCCGCTGGTTCCCCGATAGCCGCCTCAACTTCGCCGAAAACCTGCTGCGCCGTCAGGACGAGAGCCCGGCCATTATCTCCCGCATTGAAGGCAGCCCAAGCCGCACCCTGAGCTGGCATGAGCTGGCGGATCAGGTGGCCAGGCTGGCCCAGTGGCTGCGCAGCCAGGGCATAAGCAGTGGCGACATGGTCGCCGCCTACCTGCCTAATATCCCCGAAACCGTAGTAGCCATGCTGGCAACCACCAGCCTGGGCGCTATCTGGACCTCCACCAGCCCCGACTTTGGGGAAGCCAGCGTGGTGGAGCGCTTCGGCCAGACCCGGCCCAGGGTATTGTTTGCGGTGGACGGCTATCGCTACAACGGCAAGGCCATCGACATCCAGGCCAAGGTGGCCGGCGTAGTCAGCCAGATCGACAGCATAGAGCAGACGGTGATGATCCCGCTGCTCGGCAATCCCCTGCAGCTTGGTCACGACTGGCAGCACGTGCTGGCGAGCCAGCCGGATGCTGTCCTTCGCTTCGAGCCCATGGGCTTCAACGATCCGCTCTATATCCTCTACTCGTCCGGCACCACAGGCAAGCCCAAGTGCATAGTGCACGGCATAGGCGGCACCCTGCTGCAACATCTCAAAGAGCATCAACTGCACTGCGACACCAAGCCGGGGGAGCGGATCTTCTACTTCACCACCTGCGGCTGGATGATGTGGAACTGGCTGGTGAGCGCGCTCGCCTCCGGCGCCACACTGGTGCTCTATGACGGCTCCCCCTTCTATCCGGACGGCAACGTGCTGTGGGATCTGGCGCGCGACGAGCAGGTCAGCTTGTTCGGCACCTCGGCCAAGTATCTGGATGCGCTGCACAAGCAGGGCTATGCCCCCATCAACACCCACGACTTGCCACAGCTGCGGCTGATCTGCAGTACCGGATCCGTGCTGTCGCCTGAGGGGTTTGACTACGTCTACCAGCAGATCAAAACAAATGTACAACTGAGCTCCATCTCCGGCGGCACCGACATCTGCTCCTGCTTCGTCATCGGCAACCCGCTCAGCCCTGTTTACCGTGGCGAGAGTCAGGGGCGTGGCCTCGGTCTCGCGGTACAGGTGTTCAACGAAGCGGGCCAGCCGGTACAGGGCGAAAAGGGCGAGCTGGTCTGCACCAAGCCGTTCCCGGCCCAGCCCATCGCCTTCTGGGGGGACGACAGCGGCGACAAATACCACGCCGCCTACTTCGAGCGATTCGACAACATCTGGTGCCACGGCGACTGGATCGAGCTGACCCCGACCGGCGGCATCCTGTTCTATGGCCGCTCTGACGCCACCCTGAACCCGGGGGGCGTGCGCATCGGCACCAGCGAGATCTACCGCTACGTCGAACAGCTCGACGAAGTGGAAGAGAGCATCGTAATCGGCCAACAGTGGCAGCAGGACGAGCGGGTGGTGCTGTTCGTCAAGCTCAAGGCGGGCTGCAAGCTGGACGAGCCGCTGCGCGAGCGGATCCGCCAGCAGATCAAACGACACTGTACCGCCCGCCACGTGCCCGCCCGCATCCTGCAGGTGGATGCCATTCCCCGTACCAAGTCCGGCAAAATCGTCGAACTGGCGGTGCGGGAAGTGGTGCACAACAGGCCCGTCAACAACACCCATGCCCTCGCCGATCCCGAGGTGCTGAGCCAGTATCGCGACCGGCCCGAACTAGCCTGTTGATAAAAACCTCATATCCATTGGAGGCGCCGCAAGGCGCCTCTCTTTTGCCCGTTTTGTGATGAGGAGCTTTTACTCGAGAACTGTTAAACAAATGTTTTAAATAGGTGTTGAAAATGTCTCCTTTTGGATCAATAGTGAGCCTCGCCCCCTGCTGGGGATAAAGGAGCAACACCCCCCACCGAGTGGGAACAAGGAGACACTCTCATGATCTACCAAGGCGAAACCCTGTCGGTCAGCTACCTCGAAAGCGGCATTGCCGAACTGAGGTTTGATGCCCCGGGTTCAGTCAACAAGCTGGATCGCGCTACCCTGCTCTCACTGAGCGAAGCGATCGCCGCATTACAGCAACAAGCCGATTTGAAGGGTCTGATCCTCACCTCCGGCAAAGACGCCTTTATCGTCGGCGCCGATATTACCGAATTCCTGGAACTGTTCGATCTGCCGCAAGAAGATCTGCTCGGCTGGCTGAAAAAGGCCAACGACATCTTCAACGCCATCGAAGATCTGCCGGTGCCGACCCTCTCTGCCATCAAGGGCCACGCCCTGGGCGGCGGCTGCGAGACCATCCTCTCCACCGATTTCCGTCTGGCTGACACCAGCGCCAAGATTGGCCTGCCCGAGACCAAACTCGGCATCATGCCGGGCTTTGGCGGCACCGTCCGTCTGCCGCGGGTGATCGGTGCCGACAACGCGCTGGAGTGGATCACCACCGGCAAGGATTACCGTGCCGATGACGCCCTCAAAGTGGGCGCCATCGATGCCGTGGTCGCACCGGACGCGCTGCACAGCGCCGCGCTGCAGATGATGAAAGACGCCATCGCGGGCAAGCTGGACTGGCAAAGCCGTCGCGCCGCCAAAAAAGCCCCGCTGCGCCTCTCCAAACTGGAAGCCATGATGAGCTTCAGCACCGCTGCGGGCATGGTTGCCGCCGTGGCGGGCAAGCACTATCCAGCCCCCATGACTGCGGTGAAAACCGTCGAAGCCGCCGCCGGCATGAGCCGCGATGAGGCGCTCATTGTCGAGGCACAAGGCTTTATCAAGCTGGCCAAGACCGACGTGGCCAAGGCGCTGGTCGGTATCTTCTTGAACGATCAGCACATCAAGGCGCTGGCCAAGAAGGCGGCCAAGCAAGCAGCTAAGGCCACTCGCCACGCCGCCGTGCTGGGCGCCGGCATCATGGGGGGCGGCATCGCTTACCAGTCTGCCAGCAAGGGCATTCCGGCGGTGATGAAGGATATCAACGAGAAGGCACTGGCACTGGGCATGGGCGAAGCCACCAAGCTGCTCAACGGCCAGCTCGAAAAGGGCCGCATCGACGGCATCAAGATGGGCCAGGTACTCTCTGCCATCACCCCGACCCTGAGCTATGACAACGTCAAGCATGTGGATCTAGTGGTCGAAGCCGTGGTCGAGAACCCCAAGGTGAAGGCCGCCGTGCTGGGCGAAGTGGAAGGGATCATTGGCGAAGACGCCGTGCTCGCCAGCAACACCTCCACCATTCCCATCTCCCTGCTGGCCAAGGGGCTGAAGCGCCCGCAGAACTTCTGCGGCATGCACTTCTTCAACCCGGTGCACCGCATGCCTCTGGTGGAGATCATCCGCGGCGAGCAGACCTCCGATGAAACCATCAACCGCGTGGTGGCGTATGCCGCCGCCATGGGCAAGTCCCCGGTAGTGGTCAACGACTGCCCGGGCTTCTTCGTCAACCGGGTGCTGTTCCCCTACTTCTTCGGCTTCAACAAGCTGGTTGCCGATGGCGCCGACTTCGCCGCCGTCGACAAGGTGATGGAGAAGGAGTTCGGCTGGCCCATGGGCCCCGCCTACCTGCTGGACGTGGTCGGCATCGACACCGGTCACCATGCCGGTGACGTCATGGCGCAAGGCTTCCCGGCGCGCATGAGCAAGGCTGGCCGCACCGCCATCGACGTGATGTATGACGCCAGCCGCTTCGGTCAGAAGAATGGCAAGGGTTTCTACGCCTACGAGCAGGACAAGAAGGGCAAGCCGAAGAAGGTGGCCGATGTGGCCGCTTACGAGCTGCTGGCACCGATTGCCAAGCCGAAGCAGGATTTCGACAAGGAAGCCATCATAGCCCGCATGATGATCCCGATGATCAACGAGGTGGTGCTCTGTCTGGAAGAGGGCATTGTCGCCACGCCAGCCGAAGCCGACATCGCGCTGGTCTACGGTCTGGGCTTCCCTCCCTTCCGTGGTGGCGTGTTCCGCTATCTGGACACCATAGGTCTGGATCGCTACGTGGCCATGGCCGACCAGTATGCCGATTTGGGCCCGCTCTACCGCGTCAGCGACAAGCTGCGTGACATGGCCGCCCTGGGCAAAACCTTCTACTGATTGCGGAAAGGAGATCCATTCATGAAAGACGTAGTCATTGTCGACTGTATCCGGACCCCCATGGGCCGGTCCAAGGGCGGCGCCTTCCGCAACGTGCGTGCAGAAGATCTGTCCGCGCACCTGATGAGCTCCATCCTGCTGCGCAACCCCAACCTCGACCCGAACGAGATCGAGGATATCTACTGGGGCTGCGTGCAGCAGACCCTGGAGCAAGGCTTCAACATCGCCCGTAACGCCGCGCTGCTGGCTGGTATTCCGAAACAGGTGGGGGCCGTCACCGTCAACCGCCTGTGCGGCTCAAGCATGCAGGCGCTGCATGACGCCTCCCGCGCCATTCAGGTAGGTGATGGGGATATCTTCATCATCGGCGGTGTCGAGCACATGGGCCACGTGCCCATGAGCCACGGCGTCGACTTCCACCCGGGCATGGCCAAGTCGGTGGCGAAAGCCTCCGGCATGATGGG
This sequence comes from Aeromonas sp. 1HA1, assembly GCF_029237385.1. NCBI lineage: Bacteria > Pseudomonadati > Pseudomonadota > Gammaproteobacteria > Aeromonadales > Aeromonadaceae > Aeromonas > Aeromonas sp. 1HA1. The sequence continues at coordinate 14,177 of NZ_JAACGC010000066.1, read as the reverse complement.
GCTGACCGCCGAGATGCTGGGCAAGCTGCACGGCATCAGCCGTCAGCAGCAGGACGAGTTTGCCGCCCGCTCCCACCGCCGCGCCTATGCCGCGACCGTGGAAGGGCGCTTCGCCAGAGAGATCGTCGGTCTGGAAGGGCATGACGCCAGCGGCGCCCGCTTCTTCTACGACTACGACGAAGTGATCCGCCCGGAGACCACGGTCGACACCCTGAGCCAGCTGCGCCCGGTGTTCGACCCGGTCAACGGCACCGTGACCGCCGGTACCTCCTCGGCCCTGTCCGACGGCGCCGCCGCCATGCTGGTGATGAGTGCGGATCGCGCCAAGGCCCTCGGCCTCACGCCCCGCGCCAAGGTGCGCGCCATGGCCATCGCCGGCTGCGATGCCGCCATCATGGGTTACGGCCCGGTGCCGGCCACCCAGAAAGCACTCAAACGTGCCGGTCTGACTGTCGGTGATATCGATCTGTTCGAGCTGAACGAGGCCTTTGCCGCCCAGTCACTGCCTTGCGTCAAGGACCTGGGGCTGCTGGACGTAGCGGAAGAGAAGGTAAACCTGAACGGCGGCGCCATTGCGCTGGGCCACCCGCTCGGCTGCTCCGGTGCGCGCATCTCCACGACTCTCATCAATCTGATGGAGGAGAAAGATGCCACCCTGGGGGTTGCCACCATGTGTATCGGTCTGGGTCAGGGCATCGCCACCGTATTCGAACGGGTGTGATGTAAACGGCTCGCCCTCACCGCGACAGTGAGGGCGAGCCAGAATGCTCTCTTTTGGGGCCGACCTTACTGGCCCGTCATTGAGTCTGTTGAGATCGCCACACGGGGTGATCTCCTGTCGTCGGAATCTGCGTGTTGGCCGTCCCGTTTGGGTCGGCCTTTTTTATTTAAATGGCGCTATATGGGCGGATAATGCCCATAACCTCACATTAGATGGGGGGCTTGCTTGCTTTTTGCTCCCCCGACAGGTTCAATCTGCACAAAAAAATGGGTGGATGCACATACATATGTCAACGAGCAAACAACTGCTGATCGTCGACGACGACCAAGAGATCCGCGAGCTGCTCAATGAATACCTGACCAGGGCGGGTTTCCAGGTATTAACAGCGGCGGAAGGAAACGAAATGCGCCAGCAGCTCGCCCTGCACAACCCGGACCTGATTATTCTCGATATCATGATGCCAGGTGACGACGGCTTTACCCTCTGCCAACAGATACGTCGCGATTCCCAGGTACCCATCATCATGCTGACCGCTGCCTCCGATGAGGCGGACAGGGTGATCGGCCTCGAACTCGGCGCCGACGACTATATCGCCAAGCCATTCAGCCCGCGCGAGCTGCAGGCTCGCATCAAGGCGCTGCTGCGCCGCGCCGAATTCCGCCAGCCGGAAAAAGAGAAAGAACCGAGCCGCCGGCTGCGTTTTGCCGAGTGGACCCTGGACACCCTGAGCCACCAGCTGACCCACGACGATGGCAGCCTGCTGGATCTCTCCGGCAGCGATGCCCTGCTGCTCGGCATGTTCCTGCAACAGCCGGGTGTGGTACTGGATCGCGATACCATCTCCGATGCCACCCGCGGCCGCGAAAGCCTGCCGATGGAACGCGGCATAGACGTGCAGATCAGCCGTCTGCGTCAGAAGCTGGGTGACAACGGCAAGAGTCCGCGCATCATCAAAACCATCCGCGGCAGTGGCTATATGCTGATCGCAGAAGTGCACGAGATCCCATGAAGGGCAAAAAGGTAGCAACGACATGCTGATCGGCACAAGGCGCGAGATCCCATGAGCAGCGGTTGGTTCTGGCGGACGCTGGTCCCCCGCTCCCTGTTGTCGCGAATGCTGCTGCTGTTGCTGCTCGCCATCCTGCTCTCCCAGACCATTCTGACCGGCATCTGGATGCAACAGATCCAGAAACGGGAGCTGGAGGGGATGATCAGCACCACCCGCAACCTGGCGCTGTCGGCCGCCTCTACCGTCAACTTCTTCAAGTCGCTGCCGCTGCAGTACCGCCACATCGCACTGGATCAGCTGCGTAACATGGGGGGCAGTCGCTTCTTCGTGTCACTCAACGAGGAAGAGATCCACATCAGCGCCATCCCCGACAGTGAGCGCAAAACGCTGGTGCTGAAAGAGGTGCAGGGGGTGCTGACCCGCAAGCTCTCCGATGCCATGGCCATCAAGGTGGACTTCTCCCGCCCGGAAGAGCTGCACGTCTTCAACAACGACACCCTGCTGGCGGATCTGCCCTCCTCCTGGGCCCGCTATACGCTGTCGCTGGAGCCGCTCAACCCGCCCGTGCTGGTGACCCAGATCGAGATAGAGCCCGGTGAGTGGCTCTATCTGGCGGCTCTGCTGCCCGCCCCCTACATGACCCTCGACGATACCGTCATGCCGAGCAATCAGGTGCGTTTCATCGCCCTGATGACGGTGTTCCTCTGTTTTTTCACCTTCATGCTGGTGCGCTGGCAGACCCGCCCGCTGCGCCGCCTCGCCAAGGCCGCCGTTAATCTCGGCAAGGATATCGACCAGCCCTCCCTCAAGGAGGAGGGCGCCTCCGAAATCGTGGCGGCCACTCGCGCCTTCAACATCATGCAACACCGCATCCGCCGCTATATCGATGATAGAGAGCGGCTGTTCAGCTCCATCTCCCACGATCTCAAGACCCCCATCACCCGGCTGCGGCTGCGGGTCGAACTGCTCGATGACGAGGTGCAGATCAGCAAGTTCAACAAGGATCTCGACGAGCTGGAGCTGATGGTAAAAGGGGCGCTGCAGACGGTAAAAGAGACAGATATCCACGAGAACATCGAAGAGATTGATATCAATGCCCTGCTGGAGCAGATGGCCGAGTCGATGAACCTGCACGACGAGCGACTGACTATCGAGGGGCACTGCAAGTGGCCCTACCGCGGCAAGTTGCTGGCCCTCAAGCGCTGTATCGGCAATCTGGTGGACAACGGCATCAAGTACGGCCAAAAGGTGCGCATCATCCTCATGGACGACGAAGAGATGCTGATCCTGTTCATCATGGATGAGGGGCCAGGCCTGCCGGACGATCAGTTCGAGCGCATCTTCGAGCCTTATTACCGGCTCAGCACGGATCTGGCCGGTTCCGGCCTTGGTCTGGGCATAGCCCGCAACATAGCCCACGCCCACGGCGGCGATCTGGTGCTGGAAAATCGCCCGCAAGGTGGCCTGCAAGCCACGCTATCTCTACCAAGGCAGTAACCTTATGAAGTGGTTGTCTTTTTCTGTCATCGCCCTGTTATCACTACCGGTGAGCGCCTCCCAAGTGGAGGTGCTGCACTGGTGGACATCCGGCGGCGAAGCCAACGCGGTGGAAGTGCTCAAATCGGAGTGGACCGAGCAAGGCAACCAATGGAACGACTTCGCAGTGCAGGGCGGCGGCGGCAAGAGCGCCATGACGGTATTGAAAAGCCGGGCGCTGGCAGCCAATCCGCCGGAGGCGGCACACCTCAAGGGCTATGAGCTGAGGGAGTGGGCCGGGCTCGGCTTCCTGCGCGACCTCAGCCCCATGGCCGAACACCTCGGCTGGTACACCAAAATGCCCGCCATGGTGCGGGAAACCCTCAGCCAGAATGGCGCCCTGATGGCGGTGCCCACCGGTATCCACCGGGTCAACTGGCTGTGGCTCAACCGCAAGTTGTTCGACGAGCAGGGGCTGACGCCGCCCACCGACTGGAACCAGTTCGTGGCCGTGGCCGAACGGCTCAAGGCGCACAACATCACACCGCTCGCCATCGGTAACGAGCCCTGGCAACTGGCGGTATTGTTCGAAACGGTGGCGCTGGGCGAGGGCGGCAAAGAGTTCTATCGCAAGGCGTTTCTCGAACAAGACAGCGCGACCCTGACCGGTCCCGACATGGTGCGAGTGCTGACTCGCTTCCAGCAACTGCGCGCCTACGTGCCGCAAAAATACGCCGGTTTGAAATGGCATCAGGCCACCAATCTGCTGGAGAGCGGTGGCGCTGCCATGCAGGTGATGGGTGACTGGGTGAAGGGAGAGCTGAGCGCAGGCAACTACCGGCCGGGTGAGGTTATCGCCTGCCTGCCGAGCCCGGGCAGTGCCGGGCTGTTTAGCTATAACCTGGACTCCATCGCCATGTTCAAACAGCGGGATCCCGCCCAGCTACAGGCGCAGGGCGATCTGGCTCAGCTACTGATGACGCCGAAATTTCAGGAGGCGTTCAACCGGGTGAAAGGCTCGATCCCGGCGCTGACCAACCCTGATATGAGCAAGTTCGACCGCTGCGCCGTTCACTCTTATCAGGATTTCCTGCTCGCGGAAAAACAGGGCAACCTGCTGCCCAGCATGGCGGAAGGAATGGCAACGCCGACCAATATGCGCCAGGCAATCCTCGATGTGCTGAGCAACTTCTTCAACGACCCCAACGCCAATCCGGAGCAGACGGCGCTACGTCTGGAGCGGGCCATGCGCTCGACCCGCTAGTCCCTTTCCCAACGGCCAGACACGACAAAGGCGGATGATGCATCCGCCTTTGTCGTTGTGGGAGAAATCCGGGAGCTAAGTGTTGTCGTTCTCGTCCTCATCTTCGTCGTAGTAATCGCTGAGCTCGATCCAGAGCCCCAGTCCGATCATCACCATGGAACCGAACCAGGTACCAGTGTTACCGATCGGGCTGCCCATTACTATCATGGCGAAAGCCAAGAACCCCATGCCTGCGTAGGCTTGCAATCTGCCGTAGGAGACCTGCATATTCACACCTCCTTGTCGAATATGGTTCAATTTTTATATTACTCACAAGACGGGGACTAGATAGGGCCAGATAACACTTTGGTTACATATGCTGCTTCCTGACCCGGTTATTTGATTATTTTTTCGCCGTGAGTATCATTGGCAGCTGAATTGGTTGAAGGTTAATTATTGATGAGTGCTTTATTCTGCGACGCAACCCATGTGTTGGACGCAATCGGGCTTCGTTGCCCCGAGCCCGTGACGATAGCGCGCAAGAAAGTGCGGCTGAAGGTTGATTATTAATGACTACTTTATTCTGCGATGCGACTCACGAGTTGGACGCAATCGGGCTTCGTTGCCCCGAGCCTGTGATGATGGTGCGTAAAAAAGTGCGGCTGATGGCACAAGGGGAAACCCTGCTGGTCAGCGCCGACGATCCCTCAACCACCCGCGACATCCCCAGTTTCTGCCGCTTCATGGATCACACCCTGATCGCCAGCGAGACAGAGCAGACCCCCTACCGCTATCTGATCCGCAAGGGTCAATAAGCCCAGTTTCGGAGCAAACATGACAGCCATTACCCGAGTCGGCACCACCCAGCGTTGGTCAGACGTGGTCATTCACAACGGCACCCTCTATGTGGTGGAAGTCCCCGTGAGCGAAGAGGCCGACATTCACCAGCAGACCCGCGAAGTGCTGACCAGCCTGCAGCGCCTGCTGGAAACCAATGGCTCCGGGGTCGACAAGATCCTGATGGCCAACATCTATCTCAAGGACATTGCGGACATCACCGCCTTCAACGAGCAGTGGGATACCTGGATCCCGGAGGGTACCGCACCGGTTCGCGCCTGCGTGCAGGCCCGCCTCGCCCACGAAGGCTACAAGGTCGAAGTGCAGCTGACTGCGGCCGTCTAAACCGCGCGATGCAATACCGTGACCGATGGCTGAGGGAGTTGCGAGATCCGGGTCTGTTCCTTCTCCCGCAAGGGGAGAAGGAAGCAAAGAACAGGGCGCCACTGCTCGCAACGGCAGCAATAAAAAGGCCCCGCCATCACTGGCGGGGCCTTTTCGTTACCGAAACCTGGACGACTTAAGCAGTCGGGGTCAGGGTAATGGTCACGCGACGGTTCTGGGCCTTGCCAGCAGCAGTGCTGTTGGTGGCAACCGGCTGATCCGGGCCCACACCTGTGGTAGTGATACGGCTGCCGCTCACACCCTGACCAATCAGCTGCGCAGCAACGGCGTCGGCGCGCTGGGCGGAGAGCCTCATGTTCAGATCGCGGGAGCCTGTGCTGTCGGTGTGACCAACCACGTTCAGGCGGGTCTTGTTGAACTCGGCAACCACCATGGCCACGCCGGACAGAGTATTGGCACCAGCCGCTTTCAGCTGGGCGCTGGAGCTGTCGAAGGTGACGTTATTCGGCATGTTGAGGATCAACTCGTCGCCATTGCGGGTCACGCTGACGCCAGTGCCCTGCAACTTCTCGCGCAGCTTGGCTTCCTGCACATCCATGTAGTAACCGATACCACCACCTAGGGCGGCACCGGCGGCCACACCAGTCAGAATCCCCTTCTTGCGATCACCCTTGCTGGAGGAGAGCGCCCCCACGGCGGCGCCCGTCGCAGCGCCAGCCAGCGCCCCCCAGGCACCCTTGGAGGTCTGGGATTCACCGGTATAGGGATTGGTAGTACAACCGGTCAGGGCAAGGGTCAGGGCGACAGCGGGAACCAGAGTCTTGAAATGCATGAAAAAAACCTCAAAAACAACGCGATAAATTAAAGGGCGGCATTCTACCCCAGAGGTGTGCCAAGGTGTGACGTCAGAAGCAAGAGAGTCACCCAAGGCAGAAAAAAGCAGTATCGACCATTGAACTGGATCGCCCCTGAACCAGCGGGAAAAACCCGATAAAGACACCGGAGTTGTGATGAAAGGCAGGCCGTAGTGTGGCTCCATTGACTACTATTGAACCCACTATCAATAAGGCATCAGAGGGTTCCATGTCTTCACTGCTTCGAAATCTTTCGATCCGGCATCTGCTGCTGGGAGAGAGTCTCATCATCTTGCTGACCATGGTGCTGAGCAACATCTGGCGCAGTACCCTGACCAGCCAGCTCGGCCTGTTACCGGGGGAAGTCATCAAGATCACCAATGTCCAGATAGCGCTGCAGGAGCTGCGCTATCACACCACCCAGGTACAACAATTCCTCACCGATGCGGCCGTGTCCGGGGAGCAAAACTCCATCAGTGAAGCAGAACAGCATGCACAGGCAGCTCGTCAGCAGCTCGACACCCTGCCCCAGCTGCAAAGCATTCTGTCACCCCAACTGGCGCGCCAGCTGGAAGTGGGCAAGCGGATGGTCGATGCCTACCTCAAAGAGGGACGCGAAGCGGGCAACCGCCTGATGAAGGAACCGGAGCAGGGGTTCGATGCCTTGACCGGCAACATCGCCAGCACGGTCGAACAGGCGCTCGAGCAGCAGCGGCAACAACTACAGCAGCAGGAGCTGGCTATCGAAAACCAGAACCATGCCCTGCAGAGTCAGGACATGACACTGCTGGCCGTCAGCCTGGCCGTTATCCTGCTGATGCTGCTGCTGATCCACCTCAAAACCGTCAAACCACTGCAGCAGTTGATGACACAGCTGGTCGAGCTGGCCAATCGCAGCCACAACCTCACCTTCCGGTTGCACATTCAGGGGCAGGACGAATTTGCCTATCTGGCCAGGGTGTTCAACCGCTTCCTCGACAATATCGACGGCCTGGTTGGCTCGGTGCAGCAGGTTTCCCACAAGACCCATGAAAAGATGGCACTGCTGATGGATCACTCCGGCAGCACCTTCAACAGCATGCAGCAGGCCCAGCAAAACACCGACATGCTGGCGACGGCCATCAACGAAATGACCGCAACCGTCCACAACATCGAGCACAACACCGAGCAGGCCAGTCAGGATACCCTGCTCACCCAACAGCAAGCCCACGATGGCCAGCAACAGGTGAGCCAGACCATCGCCCTCATCCGTCAGGTCGCCGACCATATCGAGCAATCCGCCGGTGAAGTAACCCTGCTGGATCAGGAGAGCACCCAGATAGGCAACATACTGCAGGTCATTCGCACCATCTCGGAACAGACCAACCTGCTGGCACTAAACGCCGCCATCGAGGCAGCCCGTGCCGGCGAGCAGGGGCGCGGCTTTGCGGTCGTGGCTGACGAGGTACGCCAGCTGGCTATCCGTACCCAGGCGGCTACCGTCGATATCCAGCAGCGGATCGAGGCGCTGCAGAACAATACCCGCCACGCGGTCAACACCATGCATACCACCCGCAATGTGAGCGAACAGGCGGTCAATCAGGCGGCCGGCACCGGTGAGACGCTGAACGCCATCGTCGAGGCAATCACCCGGGTTGCCGATATGAACGGCCAGATCGCCACCGCAGCAGAACAGCAGGCCAAGGTGACCGAAGAGACCAACCGCAACGTCATGCTGGTCGCCAACATCGCCCGCGAATGTCTGGACCTCTCGCACGAGAGCCGCACCCATACCCGGGATCTTAACCAAGCGAACGAGGAGATTCGTCTTGTCAGCGATCAGTTCGAGGTCAGCTCGAGCCCCCTCAATGGTCGCGAGCACGACCCGCAGCACTGGAACGACTCCTTCATGGTCAATGTGCCGAGCGTGGATCGCCAACATCAGGGGCTGTTCGAGGCAATGAACCGCTTCTACCACGCCATCCGTGACAACAGCTCACCCCAGCAGTGCAAACAGCGGCTGGACGAACTGCTCAAGCTGGCAACCCAGCACGTTGCCGAGGAGCAGAAAAGCATGGAGCAGGCCTGCTATCCCGAGCTGCAACGCCACAAGCAGTAGCCAGTAGCATGTCAGGCTGTTGGCCACGCGGGGAGCCCGGATCCGCCGCCAAGGTGGCGACGAACAGGAGCGCAACATGGAGCTGATCATCTTCCTCAAGAACGGGCTGCTCGATCGCATCTTCAGGGTGGGCACGCAGGAGAGCGCCTGCACGATCAAGGCGGGGATGGCGTAAGCGCCCCCTCACCACGCTAGCGGCGTCAGCCAATGCCAGTCAGCAATGGACTGGCATTTTTGTTGGCGGGATTAATGGGGGGAGTGCTGGCACTCGACATGGCAAGGACAGCTGACCAGATGATCGTTCACCATCCCCACGGCCTGCATAAAGGCGTAACAGATGGTGCTGCCGACGAAGTTGAAGCCGAGCTTCTTGAGCGCCTTCGCCATGGCATCCGACTCCTTTGATGTGGCCGGAATATCGCCGTTACCCTGACGCTGGTTGACCATGGGAGCACCACCGACAAAGCCCCACAGGTAATCGGCAAAGTCGACGCCTTCGGCCTCCAGCGCCAGATAGGCGCGGGCATTTCTGATGATCGACTGCACCTTGAGCCGGTTGCGGATAATGCCGGTGTCCTGCATCAATCTCTCCACATCCTGCTCGTCGAACCGGGCGATCAGCACAGGATCAAAGTCGGCATAGGCGCGGTAGTAGCTCGCGGTGCGCTTCAAGATGGTGATCCACGACAGCCCCGCCTGCTGGCCATCGAGGCAAAGCTTGGCAAACAGCTCGCGGGCGTCATACACCGGCCTACCCCACTGTTTGTCATGATATTCAATGTATTCCGGGTCTTTGGTCACCCAGGCGCAGCGCAGTTCCATTTCCTCTCCCTCGTGATTTCAGCGGTTTCCCTGACCCTGCCCACTCAGCAGGCGGCATCGCTCACATCATATACCGGACATCCCGCCCGACCAGCCAGGGCGCAGCGCAATCCCTGAATCCGCTGCAATTTCGCCTATTATCCGACCATGCCAGACGGTATACTCCCTCGGTTCACATTCAGCAAATCTTGCTCTGATTTTCATTTCGCGCGAAAAAAATTATGCAAAAATTCGATGTCAAAACCTTTCAGGGCCTGATCCTGCAGCTGCAGGACTACTGGTCCCGCCAGGGCTGTACCATTATTCAGCCGCTGGACATGGAAGTGGGTGCCGGTACTTCCCACCCCATGACCTGTCTGCGCGCTCTGGGCCCGGAGCCCATCGCCTGCGCTTACGTGCAACCGTCCCGCCGTCCGACCGACGGCCGCTACGGTGAAAACCCGAACCGCCTGCAGCACTACTACCAGTTCCAGGTGATCATCAAGCCTTCCCCCGACAACATTCAGGAACTCTATCTGGGCTCCCTGAAAGAGCTGGGTATGGATCCCGAGATCCACGACATCCGCTTCGTGGAAGACAACTGGGAAAACCCGACCCTGGGTGCCTGGGGTCTGGGTTGGGAAGTATGGCTCAACGGCATGGAAGTGACCCAGTTCACCTACTTCCAGCAGGTTGGCGGCCTCGAGTGCAAGCCGGTTACTGGCGAGATCACCTACGGTCTCGAGCGTCTGGCCATGTACATTCAGGGCGTAGACAGCGTCTACGATCTGGTCTGGTCTGATGGCCCGCTGGGCAAGACCACCTATGGCGACGTGTTCCACCAGAACGAAGTGGAGCAATCCACCTACAACTTCGAACACGCCGATGTAGATTTCCTGTTCCACTGCTTCGAGCAGTACGAGAAGGAAGCCCAGCACCTGCTGGCACTGGAAAAACCGCTGCCGCTGCCCGCTTACGAGCGCATCCTCAAGGCCGCTCACTCCTTCAACCTGCTGGATGCCCGCAAGGCCATCTCGGTCACCGAGCGTCAGCGCTACATATTGCGCATTCGCACCCTGACCAAGGCCGTGGCCGAGGCATACTACGCCTCCCGCGAAGCGCTGGGCTTCCCTATGTGTCAGCGCAGTGAGAACAAGCAAGGTTAAGGAACGGACATGGCACAACATACATTTCTGGTAGAGATCGGTACGGCTGAGCTGCCGCCCAAAGCCCTGCGCTCCCTGGCCGAAGCCTTTGAAGGCAACCTCAAAAGCGAACTGACCAAGGCCGATCTGGCCTTCGCCGGTGTCGAGTGGTTTGCCTCACCGCGCCGTCTGGCACTCAAGGTGCGCGAGCTGGCTGGCGAGCAGCCGAGCAAGAGCGTCGAGAAGCGCGGCCCGGCCGTCTCTCAGGCGTTCGATGCCGAAGGCAAGCCGACCAAGGCTGCCGAAGGCTGGGCCCGTGGCAACGGCATCACAGTTGCTCAAGCCGAGCGTCTGGTCACCGACAAGGGTGAGTGGCTGGTTCACACCGCCAAGGTCGAAGGCCGTCCGGCTAAAGAATTGCTGGGTGAGCTGGTTGCTGCTGCACTGGCCAAGCTGCCCATCCCGAAAATGATGCGCTGGGGCGACAAGACCATCCAGTTCGTGCGTCCGGTGTTCACCGTGACCCTGCTGCTGGATGGCGAGCTGGTTCCCGCCACCATTCTGGGTATCGACTCTGCCCGCACCATCCGCGGTCACCGCTTTATGGGCGAGAGCGAATTCGCCATCGACAACGCCAGCCAGTACCCGCAGATCCTGCTGGAAAAAGGCAAGGTAGTGGCCGACTTTATGGTGCGCAAGGCCAAGATCAAGGCTGACGCCGAAGCGGCCGCTGCCGCCTTCGGTGGCGTTGCCGATCTGGACGACGCCCTGCTGGAAGAAGTGACTGCACTGGTCGAGTGGCCGGTGGTGCTGACTGCCAACTTCGAAGAGAAGTTCCTGGCCGTTCCGGCTGAAGCGCTGGTTCACACCATGAAGGGTGACCAGAAGTACTTCCCGGTCTACGACAAGAACGGCAAGCTGCTGCCGAAGTTCATCTTCGTCACCAACATCGAGTCCAAAGACCCGAGCCAGATCATCAGCGGCAACGAGAAGGTGGTTCGCCCCCGTCTCTCTGACGCCGAGTTCTTCTTCAAGACCGACCTCAAGCAGACCCTGGCCTCCCGCCTGCCGCGCCTTGAAACCGTGCTGTTCCAGCAACAGCTCGGCACAGTCAAGGCCAAGGTCGAGCGCATCGAGACCGTCGCCGGCTTTATCGCCGAGCGTATCGGCGCCGATGTGACTCAGGCCAAGCGTGCCGGTCTGCTCTCCAAGTGTGATCTCATGACCAACATGGTCGGCGAGTTCGCCAGCACCCAGGGTGTCATGGGGATGCACTACGCCCGTCACGATGGCGAAGACGAAGTGGTGGCCGTGGCCCTCAACGAGCAGTACATGCCGCGCTTCGCCGGTGATGCCCTGCCGTCCGCTCTGGAAGCCTGTGCCGTCGCGCTGGCCGACAAGTTCGACACCCTGGCCGGTATCTTCGGCATCGGCATGCTGCCCAAAGGTGACAAGGACCCGTTCGCCCTGCGTCGCGCCGCCATCGGCGCCCTGCGCATCATGACCGAGAAGCAGCTGGACTTGGATCTGGTTGAACTGGTTGAAGAAGCGGTACGCGTCTACGGCGACAAGCTGACCAACCAAACCGTCGTTACCGACGTGGTCGACTTTATGCTAGGCCGCTTCCGTGCCGCCTATCAAGACGAAGGCATAGGTGCCGACGTGGTGCTGGCCGTACTGGCCCGCCGCCCGACCCGTCCGCTCGACTTCGATCGCCGCGTCAAGGCCGTCAGCCACTTCCGCACTCTGGATGCCGCACTGGCTCTGGCTGCCGCCAACAAGCGCGTGAGCAACATTCTGGCCAAGGTCGAAGGCGAATTGCCGACTGCCGTCAAACCGGAACTGCTGGTCGATGCCGCCGAGAAGGCGCTGGCCACCCAGGTTGCTGCCCTGCAAGGCGAACTGGCCCCGCTGTTCGCGGCCGGTGACTATCAGGCTGCCCTCACCCGTCTGGCCGCCCTGCGCGAGCCGGTCGATACCTTCTTCAACGAAGTCATGGTGATGGCCGACGACGAAGCCCTCAAGGCCAACCGTCTGGCGCTGCTGAACAACCTGCGCAACCTGTTCCTGCAAGTCGCGGATATCTCCCTGCTGCAGTAACCAATGTTGGGTTGATTGATATAAAAAGCGGCGCCGTAGGGCGCCGCTTTTTCAAGACCCACATAAAATGTGCTGCACCTTATTAATTATTTATAAGGAGTAACAAATGAAATATTTCTTTGTTTACCTGTGTTTATTAAAAGCATTAAAAAAACCTGCACCCAGTCTTATCCCTCGAAGTGGTGAAGAAGGAGAATTAGTAAACTGTTATTCATGTAATATTACACTAGATAATGGCTCTATCTTTTGGGTAGAATCCATTGACAAAAGTACAGCTAATGGGTACGTAATTGAAAAAGAAACCAGAATAAAAACATATAAAAACTTACCATTAAACACGATAAACCTATCCCAACTAAAAATAAAAAAATACAAAGGTTTTTATGAGCACATGTTCATCAATGGTTATGATTTTATACTAAAAGACATAACGCGATATATTGAAGTAGAGTTCTTTATTATAAAAACCATTCACAATATCAAACAGTTTATTTTCAATAAAACACCGCTTCAAAAGAGCAAAAGAACTGATGTATTGAAAATACTCATCGAGAAATACTCTACAAAAAACGTTGAGTTCAATATTGTGTCACTCATGATGCATATACACTCGAGCAAATATTTCAATCATCCTGACAAAGATACTGCGACATCATTATTGAAGCTATATCTCAACTCATTCGTTGAGTCTGGCGAAATTATAAAAACAAAAGGGATAGACTATAAACTAACTGGAAAAGCCATTGTAACGTTAGAAAACTATGAAAATGAAGAGAGAAAGCATCAAGAAAACTTAAGACTCCAACGAATTATTACACTTGCCACTATCATTATGGCATTACTTGCAGCGATTCAGGCTGATTTGATAAAAATGCCTACTCTCTTTGACTTGACATAACAAAGCTGGGACACCCACCTGTACCCAGCTTTGACAACTCACTCCCCCTCCACTTTCCTTAAACCGGGAGCCCCGAGGAGAGAGCCGCCATGACCATCGCCCGTTCACGCCAGATCAGCCTCGCAGATACGCCTTACTACCACGTGGTCAGCCGCTGCGTTCGGCGTGCTTTTCTCTGTGGCCAGGATGATCATTCCGGCCAAAGCTACGAGCACAGACGCCAATGGGTGGCCGACAAACTGGACCAGCTGTCGCAGGTCTTTGCCATCGGTGTCTGCGCCTATGCAGTGATGAGCAATCACTATCATCTGGTACTCAAGGTGCAGGCCCATATTGCCCATGAATGGAGTGAACGAGAGGTGGCTGAACGCTGGTTCCGTCTGTTTCAGTGGCCCTTGCTGGTGCGTCGTTGGTATCAGGGAGATGAACTGATAGAACCCGAGCTGGACGTTGTGCATCAGCTGATAGCTCAGTGGCGGGAACGCCTCTATTCCATCAGCTGGCTGGTGCGCTTGCTGAACGAGTGTAAGCGCCCCTGAATCAGCACCTGTTTTTACTGAGATCACCTCGGCACACTGAAACCCATCGTATCTACGTTGGGATTTCCGCTATGACCACTCAAGAACGCGTTGATTTTTGGCAGCGCCAGA